>DASVNC010000196.1:0-6581 GCA_036384055.1 Parvibaculum sp. | reverse complement strand
AAGTCCTTCGACACGCATGGCCCGATCGGCCCGTGGCTTGTGACGCCGGACGAGGTCGGCGACCCTCATGCGCTCGACATCAAGTGCTGGGTCAATGGCGAGCTCCGCCAGAACTCCAACACAAAGCACCTGATCTTCAATTGTTTCGACGAAGTCGCACATCTCTCGCAGGCGTTCACGCTCGATGTGGGCGACGTCATTTTCACGGGCACTTCGAGCGGCGTCGGCATGGCGAGGAAGCCGCCGGTCACGCTGAAGGTCGGCGACGTCGTCAAGGTCGAAGTCGAGAAACTCGGTTTCATCGAAAACCGTGTCGTGCCTGAAAACGCCGAGACGATTATCGGCTAGGTGAGAGCCGCGAAGACGGCGCGCCGGACAAGGGGAGATCGATGGATAAAATTCCGCAGAAGACGGATGTGCTGATCGTGGGTCTCGGCCCCGTCGGCGCCGTGCTTGCCGTATATCTCGGCCGGCTCGGCGTCGACGTCATCGCCATTGAACGCGACAAGGGCGTTTATCCGGTTCCCCGCGCCGCGCATCTCGATCACGAGACGATGCGGCTCCTGCATCTGGCGGGCGGGGCGGCGGCCGTCGCGGCGGCGAGCCAGCCGCTTTCGTCCTACGAATTCCGGACAGGAAGCGGCGAACTTCTGATGGGGTTCACGCCGGGCGGCGCGACGGCGCCGACGGGATTTCCGGCGAGTTCGATGTTCCATCAGCCGACGCTTGAACATGCGGTGAGAGAGCGCCTGACGACTATTCCGGGTGTTTCCGTCCGGCTCGGCCAATCGCTGGCGGGATATGAGGCCGGCGGCAGCGGCGTTCGTGCGCGGATAGCGGGCGAAGACGGCGAGTATGACGTCGAGGCGCGCTTTCTGATCGGCTGCGATGGCGGCGGCAGCATCGTCCGCCGGCTTTCCGGTATCGCGCTTGACGACATGGGCTTCGACGAGCCTTGGCTGGTGATCGACGCGGTGCTGAAAGACGGGCGGAAGAATCTCAGCACGGTCGGGATGCAATATTGCGATCCGCGGCGGCCTGTCACCTCGATGCCGATGGCGCCGGGCCGCCATCGCTGGGAATTCATGCTGCGGGCGGGCGAAACGCCCGAAGAAATTTCGACGGACGCGCGCATCGACGAACTGATTGCGCCCTTTGCCGATCCGGCCAGCGTCACGGTGGAGCGCCGCGCCGTCTATCGCTTTCATGCGCTTCGCGCGCAAAGCTGGCGGAAGGGGCCCGTCATTCTGGCAGGCGACGCCGCTCATCAGATGCCGCCTTTCATGGGGCAGGGGCTATGCTCCGGCGTTCGCGACGCGGCCAATCTCGGCTGGAAACTCGCGGCCGTTCTTCAGGGCCGCGCGGCGGACGCGCTTCTCGACAGCTATCAGGTCGAACGCAGCCCACATGTGCAGGCGATCACCGAGGCGGCTGTTTTCATGGGCAAGGTCGTCTGCACACAGAATGCGGACGAGGCGGCGGCGCGCGATCGGGACATGACGTCGAAAGCGGAAGGCGAACGGTTTACCGACATGCCGGGTCTGGCTGGCCTTGCGAGCGGCATCATGGCCGGCGATCCGGTTGCAGGTGCGGTTTTTCCCGAGCCCTGGATGGCAGGCGATGGGGCACCGAAGCGTCTCGACGATGTCGCGGGTCTGGCGCCGATCCTCGTCGTCCGCCGGCGCGACGAGGCGTCGGCGCGGTTTGAAGCCAATGGCGGCTTCGTCGTCGCGGTCGATCAGCTTGCCGATGCGCGCGGATTTCTTGCCGAACTGCTCGGCGAGGCGGAAGCGGTGCTCGTCCGGCCGGACAAGCATGTCTTTGGCCGCGGCACGCCGGCGGCATTGGCCGCGGCCTGGATGCGATATCTCGCCACCGGCGCCGTAGCGGCCTGAGCCGCACTTTGGCATAATCACATTGACTTGATGGGAGAAGGGCGTTCTGCCTTTCTCTTATTCACGTTAAAAATATGTTATTAAATGCAGAATCCTCGTCTGTGGTGTAAATATTCCATTGACTCTTGGGTCTCCCGATAATTACCCTATTACTCAGATAGACAATCATGCTCTCGCAAAAAGCAAAATACGCGTTGAAAGCCATGCTCGCACTGGCGGAACAGAATGAGGGAGATCTCCTGCAGGCGGCTGACATCGCCGAGCAGCAGAACGTGCCCCGCAAATTCCTGGAGCTCATCCTGCTTGAGCTTCGCAAGCAGGGCCTCATCCACAGCCATCGCGGCAAGCATGGCGGCTATACGTTGGCAAAGCCGGCGGACGCGATCACCTTCGGTCAGATCGTCCGCATCGTGGACGGGCCGCTGGCGCCGATCCCTTGCGCCAGCCTGACGGGCTACAGGCGTTGCGTGGATTGCCGGGACGAGAAGGCCTGCGCCGTTCGCAAGGCGATGCGCGAGGTCCGCGACGCGGCAGCGGGCATCCTCGACGGGATGACGCTTGAGAGTGCATGTCGTGGCGGTTCAGCCCAGGCGCACTCAATGCTGAGCAGCTGAGCAAAAAATTTTGACGTGTAATTCTAGTAGATTGATCGACAATTAGGGCAACGGGACAATACCACATGACCCTCTCCACTCTTCTGACACGAACGACGCTCCTCATCGGCGCGCTCGTCCTCCTCATCGCTTCGACCTTCGAGGTCAAGGCCGACACGACGCTGCTCAACGTCTCCTACGATCCGACGCGGGAGCTCTACGAATCCGTCAACAAGGCTTTCATCGCCGACTGGAAAGCGAAGACGGGCGAGACGATCTCGATCCGCCAGTCGCATGGCGGCTCGGGCAAGCAGGCGCGCGCCGTCGTCGATGGCCTCAACGCCGACGTGGTGACGCTGGCGCTCTCGGCCGACATCGACCAGATTGCGGCCCTCACCGGCAAGTTGCCGATCGGCTGGCAGTCGCGTCTTCCCGACAACAGCTCACCTTATACCTCGACCATCGTGTTCCTGGTGCGCAAGGGCAATCCCAAGGCCGTCAAGGACTGGGACGATCTGGCGAAGCCGGGCATTTCGGTCGTCACGCCGAACCCGAAGACCTCCGGCGGCGCGCGCTGGAACTTCCTCGCCGCCTGGGCCTATGCCCGCGCGAAATACGGCAGCGAGGACAAAGCGAAGGATTTCGTGGCCGCTCTCTACAAGAACGTGCCGGTGCTCGACACGGGCGCCCGGGGCTCGACGACGACTTTCGTGCAGCGCGGCATCGGCGATGTGTTGATCGCCTGGGAGAACGAGGCCTATCTCGCGCTCAATCAGCTCGGCCCGGATCAGTTCGAGATCGTCGATCCCTCGATCTCCATTCTCGCCGAACCGCCCGTCGCCGTCGTCGATGCGAATGCCGATGCCGACGGTTCGCGAAAGGCGGCGGATGCCTATCTCAAATTCCTCTACACGCCGGAAGCCCAGAAAATCATCGCGGCCAACTACTACCGTCCGCGCAATACCTCGGCGGCCGATCCCAAAGACCTGGCGCGTTTCCCCAACATCAAGCTTGTGACCATTGACGGCGCCTTCGGCGGCTGGCGCAAAGCTCAAAAATTCTACTTCGGCGACGGCGGGGTCTTCGACCAGATCTACAAGCCGTAACCGCTTCCGCTTTCACTCAATCGTTTCAATTCGAACACCGGGCTCGCGCAAAGCGGAGCCTGCTTGAGAGGGGCTGACCCATGAGAAAACTTTCACGTTACCTGAGCGCCAGTGTTGTCGCGCTGACGCTTGCCGGACCGGCTTACGCTGACGAGTCCGCCGATCAATTGCAGAAGCGCGTTGACGATCTCGAGGCGACAGTCGATGCGCTCCGCTCCGAGATCGCCGACATCCGCAAGACGCCGGATTACTCGAAAGGTGCCGCCAATTTCCAGACCACGAGCGGGGACTTCTCCTTCAAGGTTCGCGGCCAGGTGGCTATCGATGCCGGTGTTTTCAACGGCCGCAAAGGCACGATCGACTATAATGACGGCACGGATATTCCGCGCGCGCGCCTGGGCGTCGACGGCACTTTCGCGAAAGACTGGGCCTATCGTCTTGAGGCCGATTTTTCCAAGGCCTCGCGCGACGACACGACGACACCGTCCGAACTCGATCTCAAGGACGCCTATGTCAGCTACAACGGCATCGGCGAAAAGTGGAAGGTGACGGTCGGTCAGCAGAAAACGCCGAATACGCTCGAACGCGTCAATCCCAGCTCCGATCTGCTCTTCGTCGCGGTGCCGACGGCGGTGGAAGCCTTCACCAATCGGTCGACGGCGGGCGGCGACTACAAGATCGGCACGCTCGTCAACTACACCGACGTCAACTACACGGCCGCGCTCGGCGTCTTCGGCGAGAACCTCTCGGCACAGGGCGGGACCGGCGGCGCGAAGACAGGCAAGGATGAAGGCTGGGGACCGGCGGCGCGCGTCACCTGGGCGCCGATCAACAAGAACGACGAGGTGCTGCATCTCGGTCTCTCGGGCTACTACCGTACGGCAGGCGGGCGCAACAACATCCGCTTCCGCTCCACGCCCGAAGTGACCATCGACGGCAACCGCCTCGTCGATACCGGAACGCTCACCGGCATCAATGCCTATTCGTTCGAAGGCGCGGAGCTCGCGGGCGTCTACGGTCCGTTCTTCTTCCAGAGCGAATATCTTCTGTCTCAGGTCGATCAGAAAGTCGGCCCCGATCTCAATTTCGACGGCGCTTATGCCGAGATCGCTTATGCGCTCACCGGCGAAAGCCGGCTATACAAGGCGGGGGCCTTTTCGCGCCTCAAGCCGAACAAACCGTTCGATCTCTCGACCGGCGGCTGGGGCGCGTGGGAAATCGCGGGCCGCTACAGCACGATCGATCTCACCGACAGCGCGCTGGCCGCGAACAAGCAGGGCGGCAAGGAGCACAACTGGTCTTTCGGCGTGAACTGGTATCCGAATAGCTTCGTGCGGGTGCTGGCCGATTACGTGAAGTTCGACGCCTCCGACGCGACGGCCAATGTCGGCGCCGGGGCAGCGAACCTGCCGACGGCCGACAATGCAGGCGATGCGTTCATCACCGAAATATCGGTTATCTGGTGAGCCGGAACATCCGAAAACGAGGCAGGCGATGAGCACGACAACATTGAGCGATTTTCTTCCGCGGCGAACGCCGTCGGTGCTTCCGGGGTTCGGCATCACCTTCGGTTTTGCGATGACCTATCTCGGGCTCATCGTGCTCATTCCGCTTGCCGGCGTTTTCATTCGCACCGCCGGACTTGGCTGGGAAGGCTTCTGGACGCTTGCGGGAGATGAACGCACGGTCGCGGCGCTGAAGCTCAGCTTCGGAGCGGCGCTGATCGGCGCCGCGGTCAACGCCGTCGCGGGTCTCCTCGTTACCTGGGTGCTGGTCCGCTACAGCTTTCCCGGCCATCGCATCGTCGATGCGATGATCGATCTTCCTTTCGCTTTGCCGACAGCCGTATCCGGTCTCGCTCTCGCGGCGTTATACGCGCCGAACGGCTGGATCGGCTCGATCCTCGCGCAAGCGGGCATCAAGGTCGCCTTCACGCCGGCGGGGGTGGTTGTCGCCTGCGTCTTCATCGGGCTGCCTTTCGTCGTCCGGACGCTGCAGCCGGTGCTCGCCGATCTTGAGCCAGAGCTTGAAGAAGCAGCGGCGACACTCGGCGCAACACGTTGGCAGACCGTCCGGCGCGTCATTTTTCCGGCGCTGTTGCCGCCGCTGATGACGGGCTTCGCGCTCGCTTTTGCGCGCGCGGTCGGCGAATACGGTTCAATCATCTTCATCGCTGGCAATCTTCCCTACAAGTCGGAGATCGCGCCGCTGCTCATCATCATCCGGCTGGAAGAGTTCAACTATGCCGGCGCGACGGCCATCGCGACGATCATGCTGTTGCTCTCCTTCACGGTCATTCTCGCCGTCAATCTGCTGCAGGCCTGGAGCCGGCGGCGCACCGGCTTTGCGAGCTGAGGGGCCCCATGACCAAACACAGCTCACGCCATACCGGATCGCCGACCAGCGAAGCGCCGCTGGCGAAGTGGATTTTAATCGCTCTGGCGGTTTCCTATCTCGGCCTTTTCCTGCTGCTCCCGCTTCTCTCCGTCTTTGTCGAAGCTTTGCGCAAGGGATTCAGCGCCTATATTGAAGCGCTCGTCGAGCCGGACGCGCTTTCGGCAATCCGGCTCACGCTGCTGGTTTCGGCCATTGCCGTGCCGGCGAACGTCATCTTCGGTCTTGCCGCATCCTGGTCGATTGCCAAATTCGAATTTCCGGCCAAGAGCTTTCTTATTTCGCTTGTCGATCTACCGTTCTCCGTCTCGCCGGTTATTTCCGGCTTGGTTTACGTGTTGCTTTTCGGCGCGCAAGGGTTCTTTGGAAAATGGCTTCAGGCGCATCACATCGAAATCATTTTCGCCGTGCCCGGCATTGTGCTGGCGACCATCTTCGTCACTTTTCCATTCGTCGCGCGGCAGCTCATCCCGATCATGCAGGCGCAAGGAAACGAAGACGAGGAGGCGGCACTGTCACTCGGCGCTTCCGGCCTGCGCACCTTCTGGAGCGTGACGCTGCCCAACGTCAAATGGGCGCTCTTTTATGGTGTT
>DASVNC010000195.1:0-11297 GCA_036384055.1 Parvibaculum sp. | reverse complement strand
AGCGGGCAAGGCGCCGGCCTTCGCCCCGTCGAGTTCGTCGGCGCTGAATTTCGGCAGCCGGTAGAGCGCCGCGAGCTCCTCGCCCTTGATAAGGCCGTATGCCGCCGCGCGCTCGCCCGCGCCGATCCGCGCGTCCGCCGGAAGCTTCCCGTCCTTCGACAAACCGACAAGCGTGGCGGGCGCCGCAATCGCGCTGACATTCTTCGGCAGGTCGCGGCCGGCGAGGCGGTAGAACGCCACGTCCAGAATGCCGAGCGACTTCGGTTCCGGCGCTTTCAGTTTCACACCGTCGGAGGCTTGATAGGCGAGCGAATAAAAAAGCGGATCGTCGAGCGCCTCCTCGCGCGCCAGATCGAGCGTCAATCCAGCCGCCGACTTGTTGCCCGCCGAAATCTGGCAATAAGCCGAAAGCTTCAGCGTGAATGCAGCCGTGTCGTCATGTGCGGGGTCGTTGCCGGCAGGAAGGTCGGAAAGTGCCTGGCAGGCATCTTTGTCCTCGCCCGAGGCAAGCGACGCCTCGGCGCGCGCGACGACCACGGCGGGCGTCTTGTCGGCCTGGGCGCTATGGGCAAGCTCAGCCGCGAGATCGGCATGGCCGGACGCGATCAACCGGTCAAGACGAAGCGCCAGCAGCGACGTGCCGCTGGCTTCGCCCTCGGGCGGCGTCGCGCTGGTCAGAAGCAGGCGGCGGGAAAGATCGTCGGCGACGGGCGATCCGGTCGCCACCGGCATGACCGACAGATTGCCGTCGACCTCGGCCCGCGTAATGCCGAGCCACATATTCGTGCCGAAGCCGCCGTCGCCCTCGCCGATGAGCCCGGCCGAAGACGCATCGACGCCCTGCAGCTCGCCCATCGTGATGCCTGAATTGGCCCGGCCGGGAACCGCGGTGACGGCCTGCACGGCGCTATCGCCGCCGGCATCCTGTCCGGCGGGGAAAGCGCCTCCCGCACCCGGAGACGTCGCCCCGAAGCCCCGCGGCACGATGCTCTGCGGACCTGGCGTCAGACCTGCCGGCGCAGGCGTTGCGGCCCGTGCGGACGGCGACGGATCGCCGTTCTCGCTGACGGGCGCCATCGGTGTCGGTTGCACCGCAGCGGGTGGCGCCAATGGCCGCGATTGGGGCTGAGACGGGGGCTGCGATTGCGCCTGAGAAAGATCGGCCGGCGCCGGCTGTCCTTCGGGCATGGTTCCAAGGACGCCAGCCGAGGCCGAGGCCATCAGCATGGCGGTGACGAGGAGTCCCGCTCCAAGTCCAACGCGCAAATCGGCAGCGGCGAACGCGCCGCGCCTAGCGGGGGAATTGGTCATTCGGCAGGACTTTCTCCACGGTCTGGCTCGTTGGCTGAACCGACTGACCGAGATAGATAAGCCCACCCAGAACTGCCAATGACAAAATGGCAATCACGGCGAGCACGCGAATAGCACCGTTCATTCTTATGTCCTTCTGGCTACCCCAGCATTTCGCCGAGCGGACGACTGATTTTCCATTTATGCCCGGCTTGCGGCGAAATTTGGGCGCAAAGGCGGCACGGATGCTATATCTGGGCCTCCAGTTAACGAATTCAGCGCCCCTGCCAAGCGTATCCTGATCGGGTAGAATGGCTATTTGCCTAACGGCAGTACGGAAACCGGGGCGAATATCTCCGGATCGACGGCAAATTGATAGATCGAAGGAACGATGATCGCCGAGACGACAGAGGAAGCGCCCGTCAGGGACGGTCCGAAAGAGCATGACGACGTGTCGCGGGCGATAAATACGGGCGACAGGTCGATCGTGCTCGTCGGCCTCATGGGGGCGGGAAAAACGACGGTCGGCCGCCGCCTCGCCCAGAAGCTCGGCCTCCCCTTCGTCGATGCGGACGCCGAAATCGAGCGCGCCGCCGGCGAGACCATCCCCGAGATTTTTGAACGCCACGGCGAGGCGGTCTTCCGCGACGGCGAGCGGCGCGTCATTGCGCGGCTGCTCGAATGCGGCACGCAGGTGCTGGCAACCGGCGGCGGCGCCTTCATGGATGAAACGACGCGGGCGAAAATCGCCGAATATGGAATTTCGGTCTGGCTGCGCGCCGACCTTGACGTATTGATGCGCCGCGTCGTCCGCCGCTCGAACCGGCCACTTCTGAAACAAGGCGATCCGCGCCGGGTCATGGAGCGCCTGATCGCGGAACGCTATCCGGTCTATGCCGGAGCAGATGTCACGGTGGACAGCCTCGAAGGCCCGCACGAAGCGGTCGTCGACGACGTCATTGCGAAAATCGACGAGTTCCGCAAAACACAGATGGAGGCCGGATCGTGAGCGCCGCGGTGAAGACAGTGCGCGTCGATCTCGCCGATCGCGGCTACGACATTCTCGTCGGCCCGAACCTGATCGCACATGCCGGTGAACATCTGAAGCCACTGCTGCGCCGCGCCCGCGTCGCCGTCGTCACTGACGAAACGGTGGCCCGCTTTCATTTGCCCGCGCTCGAAGCCGGGCTCGATGCCGCGGGCATCCGGCACGACACGATGGTGCTGCCCGCCGGCGAGGCGACAAAATCTTTCGCCCAGTTGCAGCGCCTGACCGAATGGCTGCTCGAAACGGGCGTCGAACGCGGCGATCTGGTGCTGGCGCTCGGAGGCGGCGTGATCGGCGACCTGACGGGCTTTGCCGCGGCGATTGCCCGGCGCGGCGTCGACTTCGCGCAGGTGCCCACGACACTCCTCTCGCAGGTCGACAGCTCCGTCGGTGGCAAGACCGGCATCAACACGCCGCAGGGCAAGAACCTCGTCGGCGCCTTTTATCAGCCGCGCCTCGTGCTGGCCGACACCGGCGCGCTCGAAACCCTGCCGATGCGCGAACTGATGGCGGGCTACGCCGAAGTCGTGAAATACGGCCTGATCGACGACCGTCCGTTCTTCGACTGGCTCGAAGTCAATCTCGACGCGATCAAATCGGGCGACGTCGCCGCCCGCACCCATGCAATCGTCAAAAGCTGTCAGGCCAAGGCCGCGATCGTCGCCAAGGACGAACGCGAAAGCAATGTGCGCGCCCTTCTCAATCTCGGCCACACCTTCGGCCATGCGCTGGAAGCTGCAACCGGCTTTTCAGACCGCCTCGTCCACGGCGAGGGGGTCGCCGTCGGCATGGCGCTCGCCTTCGACCTGTCGGCGAAGCTCGGCCTTTGCTCCGGCCAGGACGCCACGCGCGTCCGGCGTCATCTGGAGCGGGCCGGCCTCCCCTCGCGCCTCGCCGACGTGCCGGGCACGCTGCCCGACGCCGACGGGCTCATCGCGCTGATGCGCCAGGACAAGAAGGTCGTCGATGGCAGGCTCACTTTCATTCTCGCGCGCGGCATCGGCGAAGCCTTTATCACCCGCGACGTCGATCCTGCCGCCTTGCGCGCGCTTTTGAGGGAGCGGGAAGCCGCCTGATGATCTCTTTCGGCCTTTGGCTCACCATCATCGCCGTCGTCCTTCTTCTCGCCATGTCTGGCTTCTTTTCGGGCTCCGAGACGGCGCTGACGGCCGCGTCACGCCCACGCATGAACCGCCTCGCCGAGGAAAAGAATAAGCGCGCCGCCCTCGTCCTGAAGCTCACCGACGATCTCGAACGCCTGATCGGCGCGCTTCTGCTCGGCAACAACCTCGTCAACATTCTGGCCTCGGCGCTTGCGACCAGCGTCTTCGTGGCCCTTTTCGGCAATGCCGGCGTCTTTTACGCTACCGGATTGATGACGGCGCTTGTCGTCATTTTCGCCGAATTCATGCCGAAGACCTACGCGATCACCAATACCGACCGCTTCGCGCTGGCTGTCGCGCCGCTCGTCCGCGTCATCATCTGGATTTTTGCGCCCGTCACGGTGGCGGTGCGCTTCATCGTCCGCGGGGCGCTCGGCATATTCGGCGTCGATGTCAGCGAGAATGCCCATGTGCTCTCGCCGCATGAGGAACTTCGCGGCGCGATCAACCTGCATCACCGCGAAGGCGGCGTCGTCAAGCGCGACCGCGACATGCTGGGCGGCATCCTCGACCTGCGCGACCTCGAAGTCGGCGATGTAATGATCCACCGCAAGAGCATCGAGATGATCGATGCGTCGATCCCGAACAGCGAAATCATCGCGCAGTTCCTGGCAAGCTCCTACAGCCGCATGCCGATCTGGCTCGACGAACCGGAGAACATCGTCGGCGTGCTCCACGTCAAGGATCTCCTGCGCGCCCTGGCCGGTGTCGGCTGGAAGCCGGACGACATTCGCATTCTCGACATCGCCGCCAAACCCTGGTTCGTGCCCGACACGACGCTGCTCGAAGACCAGTTGAACGCCTTCCTGCGGCGCAAGTCGCATTTCGCGCTGGTGGTCGATGAATACGGCGCGCTGATGGGCCTCATCACGCTCGAAGACATTCTGGAAGAAATCGTCGGCGACATTGCCGACGAACACGACGTCGAGCGTTCGCGCGTGCGCATTCAGGCCGATGGCTCGGTCATCGTCTCGGGCTCGGTGCCGGTGCGAGACCTCAACCGCAAATTCGACTGGCGGCTGCCGGACGACGAGGCGACGACGATCGCCGGCCTCGTCATCCATGAGGCCCGCACCATTCCCGAAGTCGGGCAGGCGTTCAATTTCTACGGCTTCAAGTTCGAGGTGCTGCGCCGCCAGCGCAACCAGCTCGCCGTGCTGCGCGTCACGCCGCCGCAGCCCAAGGTACAGGCGGCGGATTAGCCGAGAGATGCGGTTGACGACCCGGCTGTTCGCCGGCTTCCGAACCAGCGGCGGCAGGCACGGCTCAAGCTGCTTGGGTCGGAGTAGCCCAGTTCTTCGGCAATCCTCGCACGGGAAAGTCCGCCTTCTTTCAGAAGCCGCTCGGCGCGGCCGCGAAGTTCCGCATCGACAAGCTCGCGGTAGCTGACGCCGGCCTCCGCGAGCCGCCGGACCAGCGTGCGGCTCGAGACACCCAGCAGCCGGGCGGCATGGTCGGCCGTGCAGCGGCCCGAAGGAAGAGAACTCAGCAACCGCTCGACCCGGCCGCGCAGGTCGACGGGCGCCGCGATGCGGGCGCTCGCCGCGCGCAATTCACCCAGCGCGGCGTCGTAGAGCGTCGCATCGGCGAAGGGAGACTCAAGGGTAAACCACACCGAAGGAAACTCGATGGCGTTGTCAGACGCGTTATAGACGACGCTTTCCCCCAGGACGGCGCGGACCTCGGCGGCGTGGGCAGGCTCAGGCCAGGCAAAATGAAATCGAACTTCGGAAGGCGGCGCCATCAAGACCGATGTGAGCGTCGCCCGGACGGAAATAAACAGGATTTCGATCAGGGAACGCCAGACCTTCTCGGGCAGGACGACGGCCGGTTCGATGCTCAACCGGCTCCGCCGGGGACCGCGCCGCAGCGACGCCCTGTGGAAAGGACCGCGGACAAAGACGAACCGGCTCAGAACCTCCATGATCCCGGCCAGGTTCGGCGCCACGACGGCCGCGACGGTCAGTGCCCCGTGTGAAGAATTGTCCCAAAGCTCAGGCACCCGCGCGGCCCAGCCCTCGCCGAACAGACCGATGACGTTCTCTACCTGCCGGACCTGCTGGAACGCGCTGATGTCGGCGGAACGATCCCGCAGCATGTCGTCGGTGACGCCGGTCCCGGCCAGGACGGCGGCGCGATGCTCAGGCGTATCGCCGAAGGATCGGAGGATCAGCCGGAAATACACCGACGTCATCGGCAGCTTTTCGAGGGTGGAGCGCTCTGTCATGTGGCGTAAAATGTCATATTTAAGGCGGACCACGCCATCCTGTTTTTACGCCCACGATCCTAACCTCGCAAAATCAACTCCGCCTCAAGGCGGGCCCAGGGAGGTTAAAATCATGGCCGATGGCATTATTGACCAATCCGAAAGGGACCGCGCCTGGTCCATCCCGCTCGATCAGATCGACGTGAGCCAATCCGAGCTCTGGCGTACCGACAGTCACTGGCCCTATTTCGAGCGCCTGCGCCGTGAAGATCCGGTGCATTACTGTCGCGCGAGCCAGTTCGGGCCCTACTGGTCGATCACCAAGTACAACGACATCATGGCGATCGACACCAATCACCAGGTGTTTTCCTCCGAAGCAGCACTCGGTGGAAACCTCATAGACGATCAGACGCCGGAGCTGAGCTTCCGGAATTTCATCGCTATGGACCCGCCCGATCACGACGAGCAGCGCAAGGCCGTCAGCCCGGCGGTGTCGCCGGCCAATCTCCAGATTCTGGAACCGCTGATCCGCGAGCGGGCAGGCAAGATCCTCGACGAACTGCCGCGCGGCGAGACCTTCGACTGGGTGGACCGTGTCTCTATCGAGCTGACGACGCAGATGCTCGCCACCCTGTTCGACTTTCCCTTCGAAGAGCGCCGCAAGCTGACCTGGTGGTCGGACGTGGCGACGATGGTGCCGGGCCCCGACATGCCGGTGAAAACCTACGATGAAAAATACGCCCTGGGACTTGAGTGCCTCGCCGCCTTCACAGTCCTCTGGAACGAGCGCGTCAACGCCGCGCCGAGGGGAGACCTCATTTCCATGCTGGCCCACAACGAGGCCACACGGAACATGGGCCCGCAGGAATATCTTGGTAACGTGCTTCTGCTGATCGTTGGCGGCAACGACACGACGCGCAACAGCATCAGCGGCTCGCTTTACGCGCTCAACAAGAACCCTGACCAGTACCAGAAGCTCCGGGACAACCCCGCGCTCATTCCCTCGATGGTCTCCGAGACAATCCGCTGGCAGACGCCGCTCGCTCACATGCGCCGCACGGCGCTTAAGGATATCGAGTTTCGCGGCAAGCAGATCAAGAAGGGGGACAAGGTCATCATGTGGTACGTCTCGGGCAACCGCGACGAAGAGGTGATCGAGAACCCGAACGCCTTCATCATCGACCGCGCGCGGCCCCGCCAGCACATGTCGTTTGGCTTCGGCGTCCACCGCTGCGTCGGCAACCGGTTGGCGGAGCTTCAGCTCAGGGTCGTCTGGGAAGAAATCCTCAAGCGCTTCCCGGTGATTGAGGTGATGGACGAGCCTGAACGCGTCCCGAGCTCTTTCGTGAAGGGCTATGCGAACCTGCCGGTCCGCATCCCGGCCTGATGCCGCGACCGGCACCCATCGCGACTTGAAGAGGAACGCCGGCGGTCAAAACGAATGGCCGCCGGCAATGAATATATCAGCCATTCGCCGCTTCGGCCGGCGTCAGCGTCTTCAGCGCCAGCGCATGGATCGGATTGTTCATCTCGGCCGCCAGCGCCGATGTCACCATCCTATGCCGCTGAACGCGCGCCACGCCCGCGAAGGCGTCCGAGATCACCGTGACGCGGAAATGCGTCTCGCCGCCGGGCCGGTGCCCGGCATGGCCCTTGTGCAGATGTGACTCATCCTCGATCGTCAATTGCACGGGCGCGAGCGCCGTTTCGAGTTTCCGCCGGATGATATCTGCGACCGCCATGCCTCACCTCGTTAACTTCGTCATCAGCCGGCGCATGCTTTCTTGTTTTAACGCCCCGGCCAACCCATAATTTGAACCGTGAACCTGAACTCGAAATATTTCGATAGCATCCGTATCGCGCCGCGCAAACAACGCGGCGCCGAAGGCGAGGCGGAGCCGCGCGCCGCGGTCAAGGAGAAGCCGGCGCTCAGAAACTGCGAATGGGCCGGTTGCCGTGCCGTCGGCCTGCATCGCGCACCCCGGCTGGGCGCGCAAGGCGCAGCCACGCAGGAGAACCAATATCGCTGGTTCTGCGCTGACCATATCCGCGAGTTCAACCAGAGCTACGACTACTTCAAGGGCATGACGGACGCCGAAATCGCTGCCTTCCAGCGCGATGCGCTGACCGGCCATCGGCCCACCTGGGGTCTCGGGGTCAATGCGGCGCCCGGCTACAATGCGGGCTATGGCCCCCGGCCGCGCAGCGCCGCCGGCTTCCGCGATGCATTCGGCCTTTTCGAGGATGCCGCGAGGTCAAGACCGGAGTCCCCCGAACCGCGCCGCCGCGCGCCCCGCACATTGGAGCGGCAAGCATTGCAAACTCTCGGGCTTGACGACACCGCGTCCTTGAATGAGATCAAGTCCCGGTATAAGGAACTTGTCAAAAGACACCACCCGGACGCCAACGGCGGCGATAGATCGGCCGAAGAGCGTCTGCGCAAGGTAATCCAGGCCTACGATTACCTCCGAAAGAGCGGCTTCTGCTAATCTGTGGCGAACTTGGGCGAGCGCCGCGCGACTGCGGAGCCTCGGCTTTGCACATGGGAGAAGCGGCTCGTCCTCGACGCCGCCAACGAGGCTGACGAACGAATATTGTCCTTAAAGCGTTTCAACGAAGAGCCCGGATCCGAAACTGGCCGGATTTAGGACTTGGGAAGCAGGGTACGATGGGCTTAGAAGTGACTGGCAGCATGTCTCAGAACCTCCCGGACAAGAAGGTTTCGGTCCGCGATGTTTTCAAGATCGACGCGGACATGCAGGTTCCGGCGTTTTCGGAAACGAACGAGTATGTGCCGGACTTCGATCCGGACTATCTCTTTGACCGCGACACCACGCTCGCCATTCTCGCGGGCTTTGCCTTCAATCGCCGCGTGATGGTCCAAGGCTATCACGGCACCGGCAAATCGACGCATATCGAGCAGGTGGCGGCGCGCCTCAACTGGCCTTGCATCCGCATCAACCTCGACAGCCATATCAGCCGCATCGACCTCGTCGGCAAGGACGCCATCGTCCTGCGCGACGGCAAGCAGGTGACGGAATTCCGCGAAGGCATCCTGCCCTGGGCGCTTCAGCACCCGGTCGCGCTTGTTTTCGACGAATACGACGCCGGCCGTCCGGACGTGATGTTCGTCATCCAGCGCATTCTCGAAGTGCAGGGCAAGCTGACGCTGCTCGATCAGAACCGCGTCATCCGCCCTCATCCGGCCTTCCGCCTGTTCTCCACGGCGAACACCGTCGGGCTCGGCGACACTTCCGGCCTCTATCACGGCATGCAGCAGATCAACCAGGGTCAGATGGACCGCTGGAACATCGTGACGACGCTGAACTATCTCAGCCACGACGCCGAAACGAACATCATTCTCGCCAAGACGAAATCTTATGCGGCGACCGAAGAAGGCAAGAAAAAGATCGCGGCGATGGTTCGCGTCGCAGACCTGACGCGCTCGGCCTTCATCAACGGCGACATCTCGACCGTGATGAGCCCGCGTACGGTTCTGACATGGGCCGAGAACGCCGAAATCTTCGGCGGCGATGTCGGCTTTGCCTTCCGCCTCACCTTCCTCAACAAGTGCGACGAGCTCGAGCGCGCGACGGTGGCCGAATTCTACCAGCGCTGCTTCGGCGAAGATCTGCCGGACAGCGCCGCGCATATCATGGTCGCCTGACACTTTGGAGGGTGCGCTTCGGCGCGCCGGTTCAATGAAAACTAAAGAAGGGCCAGTCGAACCGTTCAAGCGTGCGCTGACGAACACCATGCGCACGATTGCGGAGAACGCTGAACTCAGTGTGACCTTCGGCACCGAGCCGCCGGGGCTGCGCGGGTTGCGCGCCCGCCTGCCCATGCCGAGCCGGACGCTGCCGCCGGAAGAGGTTGCCCAGGTGCGTGGCGTCTCGGACGCTTATGCCCTTCGTCTCGCCCATCATGACGAGAAGGTGAATGCCCGCCTTCAGCCCGAGGGCTCGAACGCGCTCGCCGTCTTCGACGCCCTCGAGCAATCCCGCTGCGAATCGATCGGCGCCAATCAGATGGCCGGCATGTCGCAGAACCTGACCGCGATGCTGGAGCAGCGCGCCCTCGCCCGCGGGTACAACCGCATCAAGACGCGCGACGAAGCCCCTTTGGCCGAAGCCGTCGCCATGATCGTGCGCGAGAAGCTCACGGGCGAAGCGCCGCCTGCTTCGGCAAAGACGCTTGTCGACCTCTGGCGGCCCTGGGTTGAGGAAAAAGCCGGCAAGGATCTCGCCCGCCTCCATGACCTGATGGCGGACCAGACGGCCTTTGCCAGGGCAACGCGCGATATCCTCGTCGATCTCGACATGGGCTCCGAACTCGGCCAGTCGCAAGACCAGCCCTCGGAAGACAATGACGAAGAGGACGGCGACGGCCAGGACGCCTCCGACCAGAGCCAGTCCGGCGAAGCCGAGCAGCCCGAAGGCGCCTCTGCCGACAAGGTCGAGTTGAGCGAGGGCGAAGGCGAAGAAGGCGACGAGCAGACCGTCGAGGTCGAGACCGACGATGTGCCGATGGACGGCGACACCGACGAGACGAGCGAGGGCAGCCAGCCCTGGCGTCCGAACGGCGCCAACGACGAGCGCAATCGCGAGCCGAGCTACAAGGTCTTCACCTCTCAATATGACGAGGTGATCGCCGCCGAAGACCTCTGCGACACCGAGGAACTGGCGCGGCTTCGCCAATATCTCGACCAGCAGCTTCAACAGATGCAGGGCGTGGTCTCGCGGCTGGCGAACCGCCTGCAGCGCCGCCTGCTTGCCAAGCAGAACCGGACCTGGGAATTCGATCTCGAAGAGGGCCTGCTCGATGCCGCGCGCCTCACCCGCGTCGTCATCGACCCCTTGCACGCGCTCTCCTTCAAGGTTGAGCACGACATGAACTTCCGCGACACCGTGGTGACGCTGCTGCTCGACAATTCGGGCTCGATGCGCGGCCGGCCGATCACGGTGGCGGCCACCTGCGCCGACATCCTGGCGCGCACGCTCGAGCGCTGCGGCGTGAAGGTCGAGATCCTCGGCTTCACCACGCGCGCCTGGAAAGGCGGGCAATCGCGCGAAGCCTGGCTCGCGGCGGGCAAGCCGGCCAATCCAGGCCGGCTGAACGATCTGCGCCACATCATCTACAAATCCGCCGACGCGCCGTGGCGGCGCGCGCGCAAGAATCTCGGCCTGATGATGCGCGAGGGGCTGCTCAAGGAGAATATCGACGGCGAGGCGCTCAACTGGGCGTATCGGCGTCTTCTTGGCCGCACCGAGCAGCGCAAGATCCTGATGATGATCTCCGACGGCGCGCCGGTCGACGATTCGACCCTGTCGGTCAATCCGGGCAATTATCTCGAGCGCCACCTGCGCTACATCATTGAAGAGATCGAAACGCGCTCGCCGGTCGAATTGATCGCGATCGGCATCGGTCACGACGTCACACGCTATTACCGGCGCGCCGTCACCATCGTCGACGCGGAAGAGCTTGCGGGCGCGATGACCGAACAGCTCGCCTCGCTGTTCGGCGAGGAGACTGCGCGCGACATGCGCCGCGGCGGGATGCGGCGCGCGGGATGAGGAAACTCTCGCGCCGA
>DASVNC010000194.1:0-1594 GCA_036384055.1 Parvibaculum sp. | reverse complement strand
CAATGTCGTTCAGATGTGGAAGAAAGGCCCTCACCCTCCCACTGCCTTCGGCAGCGGGTCCCTCCCTCTCCCAAGGGGAGAGGGGTGAGAGCCGCAATTCGCTTTCTAGCCCTCTCCTTCTGGGAGAGGGTTGGGTAAGGGCCTTACTTGCACATGGCGCGCGCTTCGTCGCGCAGCGTGCCGTAATCGGCGATGAATTTTCCGGCCGTCGATGTCGGCCCGAGCTTTTCCAGCTCGTCCGCCACCTCAGCCTGTTCGGTCTTCGTATAGGCGCGTGGATGCAGGCAGGCGGTGTCAGAAGCCGCCGTCGCGCAGGCGCTTAACGGCATCAGACTGATCGCGAGGGCCGTCACGGGCTGCATCCAGCATCGCATTCTGTTTCTCCACCGTTGATTTCAGCGTCCGGGCGTCGGCGCTATTGCGCGCCCAGAAAAACGCCGCCACCGCCGCGCCGAACTGCGTCAAAAAGCCGACAAGCTTTGCAAAGAGGTCGATCATTGGGCGGGCGCGGGCGCTGCGGCCGAAGCGACGCCGAGCCGCGCTTCGACCATGCGCGTCAGATGCGCGCCGTCGAGGCCGAGCGCCGCGATCGCATCGGGCACATGCTGCACGGCGTAATTCGCGGCCGCGGCCACGATGTCGCTTTTGACGCCGACCGTCGCATGATCGGCTTCCACCGCCTTCAGGCTCGCCGTCGCATAGGCGATGCCCATGCCGAGCGCCTTGTCGAGAATCTGCCCAAGCTCCCCGTCGCGTTTCGCCTTCAGGAGATCGCAGGCCTTCGCGACGACGAAGGAGGCAAGCGCCGTCAGAAGCCCGAGAACGAGGTCGTTGACGATGGGCTGGAGAGATGTGAGGTCGATGGTTTGCATGATGCGTGGTCCCGTGAATACGAAGTGTCGCCCCGGGACTTGTTCCCGGGGTCCATGAAAAGTCACTGCGAGTCCGATGAGCCGATGGGTCCTGGGAATAAATCCCGGGACGACACCGAACTGGCGGCGCGTTCATCGGGAAATTTTCCGGTCAACGCGATGAACTCTCTTCGCGTCATCGGCGGCGTTGTTGCGCTGAACCCCGCTCCCTTTGCCGCCGCAGCGAGTTCCGGCAGCGTCATGCGCCAGAAGTCGCGCGGCGCGAGCTTCAGATGTCCGAGGCCAATTTCCATCGCGCGGGCCCAGGGGAATGCCTTCATTCCGCCGCGCCGCCGAAAGTTGCGGTCAGGAGTTCGGCGACGATGGCGATGTAGCCCGCGGCGGCGCCCTCAGTGCTCATGCGCGCCACGTCTTCGTTGCTTGTCTCCGCGCCCGCGCCGCGAAGCCCCGCGCCGATGACGCGGATCGCGTCGCGCGCCGAAATGCGGCCGGTCTCGAAGCGCGCGGCGAGCGCCAGCATGTCCTCGCCGCCGAACGCATCTTCAAGTTCGGCCAGCGCGCCCAGCGTCAGCACCAGCAGGCGGCGCTCACCGCCGAGCATCGCCTCGATTTCGCCTCGCCGGCGGTTGGCCATGTTGCGCTTTCCTCGATTGATCGGGCCTCGCCCTTCGAGACGCGGCTTCGCCGCTCCTCAGGGTGAGGATTTAATTCTGAAGTAGACC
>DASVNC010000193.1:0-3016 GCA_036384055.1 Parvibaculum sp. | reverse complement strand
ATGAGTGTTCTCGGTGTCGTCGCCACCATCAAGGTGCAGCCCGGCAAGGAAGCGGAATTCGAGAAGGCGTTCGCGGATCTCCGCTCGAAAGTGCGTGCCAACGAGAAGGGCAACCTTCAATACGACATCTTCAAGATGAAGGACGAGCCGACCTACATCGCGATGGAGCAATATGCCTCGAAGGAGGCTTTGGCCGCTCACGGAGAGTCCGAACATTTCAAAGCCGCCGGTGCTGCTCTCGGCGCTGTTCTCGCCGGCGCGCCGGTGCTTCAGATCATCAAGAAAGTGGAATAGGAGCAGCCTACATGGATCTGAGTTTCAGCAAGGAAGACGAGACCTTCCGCCAGGAAGTGCGCGCTTTCATCAGTGAAGCCCTCACGCCCGACATCCGCGCCAAGGTTGCGCGGTCGAAGCACGGTTATGTCGATCGTGCGTCCCATGTGAAATGGCAGAAGGCGCTCGGCAAGAAGGGCTGGCTCGCGCCGAACTGGCCCGAGCAATATGGCGGTCCGGGCTTCTCCCATTCGCAACGCTACATCTACGACGTTGAGATGGCGCGCGCCGGCGCGCCGTTCGTCATTCCCTTCGGTCCGACGATGGTTGCGCCCGTCATCATGAAGTACGGCACGCCGGAGCAGAAGAAACGGTTCCTGCCGGACATTCTCGAAACCAACGTCCTCTGGTGCCAGGGTTATTCCGAGCCGGGTTCGGGCTCCGACCTCGCCTCGCTCCAGACCAAGGCCGGGAACAAGGGCGACCACTATCTTGTCAACGGCTCGAAGATCTGGACGTCGCTCGCGCAGTATGCGGACTGGATTTTCTGCCTCGTCCGCACCTCGCGCGAAGGCAAGCCCCAGGAAGGCATCTCCTTCCTGCTGATCGACATGAAGACGCCCGGCGTCAAGGTCGAGCCGCTGCTGCTCATCGACGGCACGCCCGCGCCGCATCAGGAAGTCAATCAGGTCTTCTTCACCGACGTGAAGGTGCCGAAGGAAAACCTGATCGGCGAGGAGAACAAGGGCTGGACTTACGCCAAGTACCTGCTCGAATTCGAGCGCGGTAACGCCTATTCGGCGGCCCTCTATCGTGAGTTGAACAAAGTCCGCAGCATTGCCGCTGAAACGAAGGTTGACGGCCGGATGGTGGCCGAAGATCCGGCGTTCCAGGCGCAGGCCGCCGACGTTGAAGCCCAGATCACGGCGCTCGAATTCACGGAGTTGCGCATTTTTTCGGCGCTCTCGACGGGCGGCAATGTCGGCCCTGAAAGCTCGCTCCTGAAGTGCCGAGGCACCGAACTGCAACAGCTTGTCTCGCAGTTCGCGCTGGAGACGGTTGGCTACTACGTCATGCCATTTGTTGCCGACGGCCTGATCGACACCAACGAGCCCTCCGTCGGCCCGTCCTATGCGATGACCGTTGCGCCTCACTACTTCTCGTATCGCAAAGTCTCCATCTTCGGCGGCTCGAACGAGATTCAGCGCAACATCATGTCGAAAGCCGTGCTCGGCCTCTGAGCGACATGGCTGCGACCATTACGACAAGACCTGCGAGCGCCGGAGACATTCCGGCGCTCGCTCGCGTTTGGCACGACGGCTGGCATGAAAGCCATGCGGTTCTCGATCCCGATGTCGCCGCCCGGCGGCCGCTCGTCTTTTTCGATCAGCGGATTGCCTCGGCGCTGCCTGATTGCGTGGTCGCCTGCGTCGATGGAGAGGTCGTCGGCTTCGCGAGCTGGGAAGACGACGGGATAGGGCAGGTCTTCGTTCTCCCCGCTTATCACGGTCGCGGCATCGCGCCGCTGGTGCTGCGCGCGGCGGAGGAAGCATTGCGGGCCAAAGACTACAAGCGCATCTGGCTGCAATGCCGCAAGGGCAACAATCGCGCCCGCGCCTTCTACGAGAAACACGGCTGGGCCGTGGTCGGCGAGGTGGACCACGGTCTCGGCCATATGGAGGGCCGCTCGCCGGTCATTGTCTGGCGGCTCGAAAAAGCGTTGGACTAAAGCGGTTCCAGGAAAAGTGTGCAGCGGTTTTCCGTCAGGAACCGCGACAAAATAACTAGAGCGGTTCCAGGAAAAGTGTGCAGCGGTTTTCCGTCAGGAACCGCGACAAAACAAATAATTAGAGCCGTTTCGCGATTCCATGAAAATCGAAGCGGCTCTAGGTAAATCCCCTATGCGCCGATTTGGCGCTGGGACGGCGCAGCGATGCCGATGTAATCTTGCGGGCAACGATGGCTGAGGGGCTCCGCATATGCGCGCCGGATCGGAAAGAATAGGTTTGATGCTGGCGGCGCTGTCGCTGGCGATCAACATTCTTTTGTCGATGGCGCATATGGGCATGTTCGGCGAACGCCTCGATATGGCCGGCTTCCGCGCCAATACCCCGGTGGCCGCCGCGCCGGGTTTCAACGAGGCGTCCTTCGTCGCGGCGCTCGCCGTGATATGCACCGGCCACGGTCTCTCGGATCGCGCCGCGAGCAAGGACGGCGGCAAGACGGCGCTTTTCCCGACATGCCCGCTCTGCTTCTTTTTTGCCGCCGCCACGCTCGTTCTGGCGCTCGGCAATCTGCTGCTCGTCCTGCGCCGCGTTACGATCGGTCGCTTGCGGCCCCTTGCCGCGACGAGGCGGCTCAGCGCATTTATTCAGCGCCACGCGCAGCCGCGCGCGCCTCCTTCTCTCTGGATTGCTGCCTGACGGTTCGGCTTCCAAGCCGGGCCTGAAGATGTTTGCCCCGACGTGATCGGGGCTTTCGCGCATTCCATTGAGATGAAGGATACAAACAATGAACCGACCCTTGAAGGGGCTCTTCGCGCTCGCCTGCGCGGGCCTCGCCGCCACGCCTGCTTTCGCCCATGCCGTCGCCGGCAATCGTGTCTTCCCCGCCACTATCGCCACCGACGATCCGGGTGTCGCCGACGAGCTGACGCTGCCGCAGGTCTCGACCATGAGAAGCAGCGACAATCCCTCGATGCGGGAAACCGACACTTCGTTCGAATACGCCAAGACCATCACCG
>DASVNC010000192.1:0-6463 GCA_036384055.1 Parvibaculum sp. | reverse complement strand
CGGCACCGGCCTTGCCCTGCCAATGGCGGCCGCTGCCCAAGGGCCGGGCCGTGCCCCGGCGCAGGCCGGTCGTCGCCGCGATCTGTCCTTCCGGCGTTTCGTCGCCGAACTGCTGGCCCGCCTCGAAGAGCGCGACATCGGCAAAGCCGCGATCGACGTTGCGGCCAACGGCGGCGATCAGACCGGGGAGCAGGCTCGGCCGCATGTGGCTCATGTCGGCGGAAATGGGATTGGCGAGCTTCAGCGCCGGCGCCGCGTTGCCGCCGCCGAAAAGCGTCGCATGAGCTTCGGGAATAAAGGACCAGGTGACGGCTTCCACGAGGCCGCGCGCGGCCAGCGCCCGGCGGGCGATGCGCTCGCGGCGCTGCGTGGCCGAGAGCACCGGCTTTGCCACCGCATGAGCGCGGGGCAGCGCGACCGACTTCACATGCCCAAGGCCATGCACGCGCACGACTTCTTCCACAAGGTCGGCGCTGCCGTCGATGTCGGGGCGCCAGGACGGCACGCTGACGTCAAGAAGGCCGCCCGACTTCTCGGCGACGCCGAAACCCAGATGCTTCAGGATGCTTTCGGATTCATTGCGGGCGAGCGTGAGACCGGTCAGCTTCTCGACGCGGCGGGGATCGAAGGAAATCACCTTGTGGGTGTCGGGCACCTGGCCCGCAACGACGACGTGGGACGGCGTGCCGCCGCAGAGCTCCAGCACCATGCGCGTCGCGAGTTCGAGGCCGGGCAGCACGAAGGCCGGATCGACGCCTCGCTCGAAGCGGTAGCGCGCATCGGAAATGATGCCGGTGGCTCGGCCGGTCTTGGCGGTGCGCACGGGATCGAACCAGGCGCTTTCGATGAACACGTCCGTCGTCGCGTCTGACGAGCCGGAGAGTTCGCCGCCCATGATGCCGGCAAGTCCGAGCACGTTCTCATCATCGGCGATGACGCAGTATTCGGGCGCGATATCGTAATCCTTACCGTCGAGCGCCTTGAGCGTCTCGCCCTTGCGGCCGAGGCGGGCGCGAATATCGCCCTTCAGTTTCGCGGCGTCATAGACGTGAAGCGGACGGGCGCGATCGAGCGAAATGAAATTGGTGATGTCGACCAGCGCGTTGATCGGGCGGAGACCGACCGCCTTCAGGTAAGCCTGCAACCAGAGCGGGCTCGGACCGTTTTTCACACCGCGAATGAGGCGGCCCGCGAAAATCGGGCAGGCGCTTTCCGTGCCCGCCATGAATTCGAGTTTGATGCCGATGGGGCTGTCAAAGCTGCCGGGCACGGGCGACAGATCGCCCTCGCGCAAGCGGCCAAGCCCCGCGGCGGCGAGATCGCGGGCGACACCATAAACACCGAGGCAGTCCGGGCGGTTCGGCGTGATGGCGATTTCGATGACAGGATCGTTCTGGCTCAGCGCTTCGGCGGCCGGCGTGCCGATCTTCCAGGTGTCGGCAAGTTCGATGATGCCGTCATGCTCGTTCGAGAGCTCAAGCTCGCGTTCGGAGCACATCATGCCGTTCGATTCGATGCCGCGGATTTTCGTCGGCTTCAGCACCATGCCATTCGCGGGGATGGTGGCGCCGGACGGGGCGAAAATGCCGACGAGACCCGTGCGGGCATTGGGCGCGCCGCAGACGACCTGCAAAATCTGCTGCTTGCCGTCGACAACCGCTTCGACCTTGCAGAGCTTCAGCTTGTCGGCGTCGGGATGCGGCACGGCCTCGACGATTTTCGCGACCGAGAAGGCCGCGAGCTTTTTCGACGGATCGTCCACGCCTTCGACTTCAAGGCCGAGCATGGTCAGCCGTTCGACGATCTCATCAAGTGTCGCGTCGGTTTCGAGCGGGTTCTTCAGCCAGGAAAGCGTGAATTTCATGATTGCGCGCTCCCGCCTTCTAGCCCTCTCCCCTCAGGGGAGAGGGTTGGGTGAGGGGTGGCACCCCTGACATCAAGATTGAACGCTGTCCCCCTCACCCGGCGCTGCGCGCCGACCTCTCCCCCAACGGGGAGAGGTGATTTCGGTGTAAATTTCACGATGAGAGCCCTCCGGCCAGTGTCGGCACGTCGAGCGCGGAGAAGCCGTAATGGCGCAGCCAGCGGAGATCCGCTTCGAAGAAGGCGCGCAGGTCGGGGATGCCGTATTTCAGCATGGCGATGCGGTCGAGGCCCATGCCGAAGGCGAAGCCCTGATATTTTTCGGGATCGATGCCCGAGGCTTTCAGCACATTCGGATGGACCATGCCGCAGCCGAGAATTTCGAGCCAGTCCTCGCCCTCGCCGATGCGGATTTCATTGCCGAGACGGGCGCAGCGCACATCGACTTCCATCGACGGTTCGGTGAAGGGAAAGAACGAGGGGCGCATGCGCAGCTCGACGCCCTCGACCTCGAAGAAGGCGCGCAGGAATTCCTCCAGCGTCCACTTCAGGTGGCCCATATGCGTCGTCTCGTCGATGACGAGGCCTTCGATCTGGTGGAACTGCGGCGTATGCGTCTGGTCTGAATCGCTGCGATAGGTGCGGCCGGGGCAGATGAAACGGAAGGGCGGCTTGCCCTTTTCCATCGTGCGCACCTGCACCGGGCTCGTATGCGTGCGCAGCAGAAGGCGCGAGCCGTCGGCGCGGGGCTCGAAATAGAATGTGTCGTGCATCTCGCGGGCGGGATGGCTTTCGGGAAAGTTCAGCGCCGTGAAATTGTAGTGATCGCTTTCGATGTCGGGCCCCTGCTCGACCGCGAACCCCATGTCGGCGAAGATCGCGACGACCTCGTCCCAGACCTGGGAGAGCGGATGGATGCGGCCGGCTTCCGGCGCGCTTTCGCGGACCGGCAGCGTGACGTCGATTTTCTCCTCGGCGAGACGCGCTTCGAGCTTCGCCGCGCCGAGCGCATCCTTGCGGGCGGAGAGCGCCTCCGTGAGGCGATCCTTCAGGCCGTTGAGGCGGGGACCGGCGGTCTTGCGCTCCTCGGGCGACATGGCGCCGAGGCTCTTCATCAATTCCGAGACGCGGCCCTTCTTGCCGAGCGCGGCGACGCGGACAGCTTCGAGCGTCGCCTCGTCCATAGCGTCGGCGACGGCGGTCAGGAATTCGGCTTCAAGCCTGTCGAGATCTTCGGTGTCCGTCATGAGCCTTCTCAAGCATCAGTGTTCCCGCGAGCGCCGGAGCTTGCTGGAGCGAGGGAACACGTATGGACAAGGATCGACGGTCCGCCCCACCCCGGAAGCAGCCCGCACGTCTTCACGCGCGGGCCCCGACGGGTGTACCGGCCCTGAACGGTCAGGTAAAGCGGCGGCGGCTCTTAAGCGAGCGCGCCTTGCGCCTTTTCGACCAGGGCCTTGAAGGCCTCGGGCTCGTGGATGGCGAGATCGGAGAGCACCTTGCGGTCCACCTCGATGCCAGCCTTGCCGAGGCCGTCGATAAATCGGCCATAGGTCAGGCCCAGCTCGCGCGTGGCGGCGTTGATGCGCTGGATCCAGAGGGCGCGGAAGTTGCGCTTCCTCGTGCGACGGTCGCGATAGGCATACTGGCCCGCCTTCTCGACCGCCTGATTGGCGGTGCGGAAGGTGTTCTTGCGGCGGCCGTAATAGCCCTTCGCCTTCTTGATAACTTTGCGGTGGCGGGCGTGGGTGGTAACGCCCCGTTTAACGCGCGACATGTTTTCAGCTCCTCTTCAGGGACGGTTCCGGGGTCTTCACGCGTAAGGCATGAAGCTTTTCAGCACGCGGGCGGCGTCAACATCCGCCATGATCGTCGTGCCGCGCTTGTTCCGGATCTGCTTGTTGGTCCGACGGATCATCATGTGGCGTTTGCCGGTCTGACCGCGTTTGACCTTGCCTGAAGCGGTAAGCCTGAAGCGCTTCTTCGTACCGCTCTTGGTCTTCAACTTGGGCATTTTGCACTCCTTATCGATGTCGGCTCCATCGCCGAAGACCTTGATATTTCAAGGAAAATGGAGCCAGTCTTGGCATTTCGGACGGCCACGGCATGCCCTTTCAGGCCGGGCTGTCCCGAAGGCGCGGATTTATAAGGAAAAGCGAAAGAAGGTCAAGGCTTTGGCTGAGATGACTTAGCGGCGCCAATTGACGCGCATGAACCATGCGCATAGCCTATGCGCATGGCAAAGAAAGCGGTCAATCTGTCGGTCGATGCCGAGCTGCTGGTCCGGGCGCGCGAGGCGGGCGTCAACCTGTCGGCGACGCTGGAAGACGCTCTGAGGATGCGCACCCGCGAAAAGGAGCGGGAGCGCTGGCTGGAGGAGAACCGGGAGGCCATCGAGGCGTTCAATCGCCGCATCGAGCGCGACGGGGTCTGGAGCGACGGGTTGCGCCGCTTCTGAAGAAGTTCGTTTCCGAGGGAGCTTGAGTGGCGCAGTTCGACGTCTACAGAAACACAAATCCGGGTAGCCGCGACGCCGTTCCCTATTTCCTCGTTCTGCAACATGACGTGATCGAAACCCGGGCTCTGCGGGTCGTCGTTCCCTTCGTTCCGCTGGCGCGTGCCGAACTGCCGATGCATCGCCTCAATCCGGTGTTTGAAATCGAAGGCCAGAAAGTCATTCTGTCGATGCTCGAAATCGCCGGCGTCCCGCCGTCGCTGATCGGACAGGATGTCGTGATGTCGCTGGACGCGCATCGGGACAAGATCATCGCCGCCGTCGATTTTCTCGTAACGGGGATCTGATGACCGACACACCTCATCACCCGGCCCGCGACCTCCAGACCTTCACCGATGCCGACGAGGCGATGGCGCGGATCGCGGACATCTATGGACACGCGGTCGAGGAGGTCGAGAAACGCTTCCGGCAATTTGCGGCCGGCAAGCGCGAGGGCAATCCGACGCTGAAGGCCTGCTATCCTTATCTCGGCACGACGGTCGGGGCGGAGAACCTGGTCGACGACAGCCGGCCCTCATGGGGCACACTCGCCTATCCCGGCACCTACGGCACGACGCTGACCCGGCCCGACCTTTTCGGCGACTATTACCGGGCGCAGATCGCGCGGCTCATCGTCTATCACAACGTGCCGGTTAAGGTCGGCATCAGCCACAGGCGGGTGCCGCTGCCCTTCGTGGTGGAGGAAGCGACCGCCGACATCGGGCCTGAGGACGTGCGCGCGCTCGGCGCGGTCTTCGCGCTGCCCGACCTGTCGGAGGTGGACGACGCGGTGGCGAACGGCACGCACCGCACGCCCGCGGGCGACGCGCAGCCACTGGCGCTCTTCAGCGCCGAGCGTGTCGATCTGGCGCTTCAACGGCTCTACCACTACACGGCGACCAACCCGAAGCATTTCCAGCGCTTTGTGCTTTTCACCAATTATCAGCGCTATGTGGACGAGTTTGTGGCGCTGGGGCGCGGACTGGTGGCGGCGGGCGGCGGCGACGAAAACTATATCCGCTTCGTCGAGCCGGGCGACCGCGTGCAGGAGCGCGGGGACACTCCGCAGACAGACGAACTTGCCGCCCGGTCGCTGCCGCAGATGCCCGCCTATCATCTGGTGCGGGAGGACAAGCTCGGCGTGACGCTGGTCAATATCGGCGTCGGTCCGTCGAACGCCAAGACGATCACCGATCACCTCGCGGTGTTGCGCCCGCATTGCTGGCTGATGATTGGCCATTGCGGCGGGCTGCGGCGTTCGCAGCGGCTCGGCGACTATGTTCTGGCGCATGCCTATGTGCGCGACGACCACGTGCTCGACCAGGACTTGCCGCCCTTCGTGCCGGTGCCGCCGATTGCCGAGGTGCAGGTGGCGCTGCAGGAGGCGGTGGAGCGGGTGACGGGGCTCGCGCCCGGCGACCTCAAGACGCGGATGCGCACCGGCACCGTCGTCTCGACCGACAACCGCAACTGGGAGCTGCGCTACGAAGACCTCTATACGCGCTTCAACCAGTCGCGCGCGGTCGCCATCGACATGGAGAGCGCGACGGTGGCGGCGAACGGCTTTCGCCTGCGCGTGCCTTACGGAACGCTGCTCTGCGTGTCCGACCGGCCGCTGCATGGCGAGATCAAACTCAGGGGCATGGCAAACGCGTTTTACCGCCAGCGCGTCAGCCAGCACCTGACCATCGGGCTCGAAGCCATCCGCCTCATCCGCACGCGCGGCGTCGAGGAACTGCATTCACGCAAGCTGCGCAGCTTCGACGAACCTGCTTTCCGGTAGAGCCGGTTCGCCGGCGCTCCGCCCCGCGGTCCGACGATCAATGATGGCGGTCGTCCCAATCGTCGCGACGATCGCCGTGCCGGCCGTTGCCGCCGTGATAATTGGCGCGATCGCCGCCGCGGTCATTTACGCGATGGCTATCATGATAGTTGTCACGATGGTCGGCGTGATAGTTGTCGCGGCGTCCGTCATCCCAATGACCCTCGGAATGACCGCGCGGCGGGCCGTAGTAGCGCCGCCCGTGATCGTAATAGACGACGGCGCCGCTGTAGTAAGTGGGGCTGTAGCCGTATCCGTAGCCGGAATAATAGCCTGGCGCGTAG
>DASVNC010000191.1:0-6800 GCA_036384055.1 Parvibaculum sp. | reverse complement strand
CCGCGAGTTTGATGCGCGGCGCAAGCACATTGAGCGCATCGCGGCCCGGGCGACGGCCGCGGCGGAGTGATCGCGCGCTCCGTCATCGGTGAATGAAATCCGGACAAATAAAAAACGCCGGCCCCGTCAAAGGGCCGGCGTTTCCTTTTGTCGGGGCGCCCGATCCGGCGCCCCTGAAGCCTACCAGAGGCCGTGCTTCTGCACCTCGGCGCGGCCGACGACCATGTGATGGACTTCGTCCGGACCGTCGGCAAAGCGCAGGTGGCGCATGTCGGTGTAGAGATCGGCGAGCGGCGTCCATTGCGAGATACCGGCCGCGCCGTGCATCTGGATCGCCTGATCGATGATGAGGCAGACCTTTTCCGGCACCATCGCCTTCACCGCGCTGACATAGACGCGGGCTTCCTTGTTGCCCAGCACGTCCATCGCCTTGGCCGCCTGCAGGACCGAAAGGCGCATGGCGTTGATCTCGATGCGGGCGCGGGAAATGATCTCGAGGTTTCCGCCAAGCTTGGCGATCGGCCTGCCGAAGGCTTCGCGCGTCGCGGAGCGCTTCACCATCAGTTCGAGCGCCCTTTCGGCCTTGCCGATCGAGCGCATGCAGTGATGGATGCGGCCGGGTCCCAATCGCACCTGCGAGATTTCAAAGCCGCGGCCTTCGCCGAGCAGGATGTTTTCCTTCGGCACGCGCACATTTTTGAAGCGGATATGCATGTGGCCCCAGGGTGCGTGGTCCTTGCCGAAGACCTGCATGCCTTCGACGATTTCGACGCCGGGCGTGTCCTTGGGCACGAGAATCTGCGACTGCTGCCTCGACGGCGCCGCATCCGGGCTCGTCTTCACCATGACGATCAGGATCTTGCAGCGCGGATCGCCGGCGCCCGAGATATAGAACTTCTCGCCGTTGATGACCCATTCGTCGCCGTCGAGCACGGCGCTGGTGCGGATGTTCTTGGCGTCCGAGCTCGGAATGTCCGGCTCCGTCATCGCATAGGCCGAACGGATTTCGCCGTTGAGCAGCGGTTCGAGCCACTGTTTCTTCTGGGCGGGCGTGCCGACGCGCTCGAGCACTTCCATGTTGCCGGTGTCGGGCGCGCTGCAATTGAGCGATTCGGAGGCAAGCGGCGACCGGCCGAGCTCCGCGGCGATATAGGCATAGTCGAGATTGGTCAGCCCCGAGCCGATTTCGGAGTCGGGCAGGAAGAAATTCCACAGGCCCGATTCCTTGGCCTTGTTCTTCGCGCCCTCCAGCAGTTCGAGCTGGCGCGGATGCCAAGTCCAGCGGTCCTTGTCCTTCTTCTGGTCGTTCAGCCGGAAAAATTCCTCGGTGATCGGTTCTACGTTTTCCTCGACGTGCTTTTTCACCGCATCCATCAGAGGACGGGCTTCCTCAGACATTGCGAGGTTAAACAGGTCTTGATTGAGATCTGACATAACGTTCCCATCTTTGCGTTTTCAATTTCTGTCGGCGCACATTACTGCCTTCGCGTCCAATGCGAAACACAATCTGACGGGGGCCAGCACGGCGGATTTAGGCTAGGCACGGGCGGGAGCGGGGCGCATGATCGGCGGGCAGGGGGTACCTCTTCGGAGTGCGGAGAATGAAACCAGATAAATCGAGCCTCAGCCGCCGGTCCATTTCGGTTGTTTTGCTTACGTCGCTCGTTGCGCTGCCGGCGGCGGGCGCGCTGGCCGACAACATGCCGCCGCCCGGGCATCACGATCAGGGCCATGACCAGCGTACTGCCAAGCCCGATTACCATGCGCGAAGCAGGCCGCGGGAGGAGCGCCCCGAATTCAACGCCGATCAGTCGGGCTTTGCGCGCGACTACTACCGCAACCACAAATGGGAAGGCAGGCCGCTGCCGCATGGCGAGCGCATCGTGGTCGGACGCCGGCTTCCCAAAGGCGCCTACCGGCATCCTCTGCCGCCGGACTTCCAGCATCGCTTCCGGCAGCGGCCGGGCTATCAGACCTACATCGTCGGCGACGATATCGTCCTGATCGCCGTCGCCACCGGGCTTGTGGTCGATATTCTCGCTCACGTGCATTGAGCCTCCGGAGCAAAGGCCCGGACATAGCGTCCGGGCCTTTGCTCTTTTGCAGCGCAGCAAAGCCTGTGATAATGGGCGTTCGTCAGCGGACAGGCGTTAGAGGCAGGCATGAGCAAGAACGGCGCGGGCAAGGTGGGCGGCTCATCGGGGGCGAAGGATCAGCCCTGGATTTTCCGCACCTATGCGGGTCATTCGACGGCCAAGGCCTCGAACGAGCTTTATCGCACCAACCTCGCGCGCGGGCAGACGGGCCTGTCGGTCGCCTTCGATCTGCCGACGCAGACGGGCTATGACAGCGATCATGTGCTGGCGCGGGGCGAGGTCGGCAAGGTCGGCGTGCCGGTCAGTCATATCGGCGACATGCGCGAACTCTTCCGCGACATACCGCTGGAAAAGATGAACACCTCAATGACGATCAACGCGACGGCGGCCTGGCTGCTGGCGCTTTATATCGCGGTGGCCGACGAGCAGGGCGCGGACCGCGCCAAGCTCCAAGGCACGGTCCAGAACGACATCATCAAGGAATATCTCTCGCGCGGCACTTATGTGTTCCCGCCCGAACCCTCGATGCGGCTCATCACCGACATCGTTTCCTACACCTATCGCGAAGTGCCGAAGTGGAACCCCACCAACGTCTGCTCCTATCATTTGCAGGAAGCGGGCGCGACGCCGGTGCAGGAGCTTGCCTTTGCGCTCGCCAACGCCATTGCGCTCCTCGACCACGTGAGGGCGAGCGGGCAGGTGCCGGAGGCGGAGTTTCCGCAGGTCGTCGGCCGCATTTCGTTTTTCGTCAATGCCGGCGTGCGCTTCATCACCGAGATCGCCAAGATGCGCGCCTTCGTCGATCTCTGGGACGAGATTTGCGAGACGCGCTACGGCGTCAAGGACGCCAAGCTCCGCCGTTTCCGCTATGGCGTGCAGGTCAACTCGCTCGGCCTCACCGAGCAGCAGCCGGAGAACAACGTCTACCGCATTCTGATCGAGATGCTGGCGGTGACGCTTTCCAAAAAAGCCCGCGCGCGCGCCGTGCAGCTGCCGGCCTGGAACGAGGCGCTCGGCCTGCCGCGGCCCTGGGACCAGCAATGGTCCTTGCGCGCGCAGCAGATCGTCGCCTTTGAAACCGATCTTCTTCAGTATGAGGACATTTTCGACGGCAGCCATGTCATGGACGCCAAGGTCGAGGCGCTGAAGGCGGAAGCGCGCGAGGAGTTGAAGCGGATCGGCGACATGGGCGGCGCGATTGCGGCCATTGAAAGCGCCTATATGAAAGAGCAGCTCGTCAGTTCCAACTCGGAGCGGCTGCAGGCCATCGAAAGCGGCGAGCAGGCCGTCATCGGCGTCAACAAATATGTCGAGACGGCGCCGTCGCCGCTGACGACCGGCGACGGCTCGATCATGGTCGCCGAAGAAGGCGTGGAGGAAGGCCAGATCGCGCGGCTGAAAGAGTGGCGCGCCGCGCGCGACGCCAAGGCCGTCGAGGCGGCGCTCGCCGAGTTGAAGCGCGCGGCCAAGGAAGGCCGCAACATCATGGAACCGTCGATTGCCTGCGCGAAAGCGGGCGTCACGACGGGCGAATGGGGCGCGGCGCTCAGAAGCATTTTCGGCGAGTACAGGGCGCCGACCGGCGTTTCCAAGGCGGCGCGCAACAATGCGCCGGAGCTCGATCACGTTCGCGGCATGGTCGATGCGGTGTCGTCGCGGCTCGGGCGGCGGCTGAAATTTCTTGTCGGCAAGCCTGGCCTCGACGGGCATTCGAATGGCGCCGAGCAGATCGCGGTCCGCGCCCGCGACAGCGGCATGGATGTCGTCTATGACGGCATTCGCCTGACGCCCGCTGAAATCGTCGAGGCGGCGGTCAGCGGCGAGGTGCATGTGCTCGGGCTGTCGATCCTGTCGGGCAGCCATGTCGCGCTGGTCGCCGACGTGATGAAGCGGCTGAAGGAAGAAGGCGTCAGCATTCCGGTCGTCGTCGGCGGCATCATTCCGCCCGAAGACGCCGAGCGCCTGAAACAGGCGGGCGTCGCCGCCGTCTATACGCCGAAGGATTTCCAGATCACCGACATCATGGAAGACGTCGTGCGGCTGGCCGATCCGGCGAAGGAAGCGGCGGCGTAAAACCCGCCCCATTCCCGCCATATTCCCATAATGTTTCCGCCTCAAAGGCGTTCCAGTCTGAGACGTGTGAGTGAGCCCTGCGTGTTTCGCCGCCGTCTCCCTTTTTCCTTTTCAGTGTGTTGCGGCGGCTCTCTCGGCTTCTCCCATCCGGTGTTACGGTTAACGTGACTTAACGATCTCGGGGGCTTCAGCAATGAACCAGGTGAGTGATCGTCTCCAAGGGTCTGGTCTCCAAGGCTCCGGCGGGCATAGCGCGCGGGATTACGGCCGCGCCGCGGAGCCCTTGCCGGACCTCCATGTTTTTTCCCGTCTGAGCGAGCTTGACGAGGCCTATGCCGAGGAGCTCGCCCGCGCCCGGGCGCGCCAGGAAACGCTGGAGCGCGAGATTGCCGCGCTCGCCAAGCGGCTGACGACGCCGCTCGAAGGCAAAGAGGCGCTTCCCGCCGAGGACACCAAGCCCAGGCGCGGCTGGTTCGGCCGTTCCTCTGGCAAGGGGGCCTGACCGATGGCAAGCCCCAGTCTCATTTCCGAAGCCGGTCGCGCCCAGATGGCGCAGAATTATGTGACGAGCGAGCGCGAGGCGCGCTTCGCCGTTTTTCATTTCGGCACCTTCGTCGTTTTCAGCCTCGTTTCGCTTGGCGCGATCCTCGTCGATTACATGATCGTCAGCGAGTTCTGGACGCGGGCGCTCGCCAACGAATTCCTCGAACTTCCGGGCACGCTTGCAACCTCAGTCGCCTTCAAGTCGATGCAGGTGCTCTTTGCCACCATCGCCGCGCATATTCTTTATGAGCATATGGGCAGGTTCGGGCGCGCCGCCTTCGTGCGCATCGTTTTCGTGCTGGCGCTCGTCATGCTGCTCGGCGTCGGCTTCCTGCTCGCCACCATGTCGCTGCCGAACGGTCTTGCGGCGACAAGCTCGGGCGATGTCGGTTCCTCGCTCGGCTCGGCGCTGAACGGCCTCGGCATCGCGGCGCCCGCCGCCGGCGAGGCCGCGCGCACATCGGCCGAACTCGACACGGTCCGCACCTGGCAGCCGATCCTCTGGCTCGGCTCGCTCGGCGTCGTCTTCCTCGTCGTCACCGGCGTTGCCGCGCTCTGCATCCACTTTGCCGGCGAGAAGCTCAGGCGCATCACCCTGTCGCGCGACTTCGCGCATCGCAAGCAGGACATGGCGAAGCTCGCGGCGCTCGAAGCGGAATACGATGCGAACCGCCACACGCTGTCGGAAATGGAAGGGCCGGAGAACCGCCGGCATCTTCTGTGGACCGGGCTCATGCGCGAATGCCGTGCTTACGAGCAGGGGCTTGACGAGGCGCGCAAGGCGCTGACGACGCAGGCGCCCGCCCGCAAGCTGCTCGGTCGCCGCGACGCGCCCGCGCCGCAGGGCCCAAGCTCGTTCGAGCGGCTCAAGGCCTGCGACGCCTCGCGCGATGTCAAACGCTACGAGCAGCTTTTCGATGCGTGGTGGGAGCGCCGCTCGCGCAATGCGATGAAGGCGGGTCCGACCGGCTTTGCGGGCATCCGCGAGCCCGTCGCCGAACTTCTGCCGCCGCTGCCCGGCCCGCGCCGCATCATCCCGATCGAACGCGCGGCCGAGTGAGCATGCGCGGCGTCCATCTTCTGGCACTTGTTCTGGCACTTGCGATTTTGACGATGGGCGCGGCGGTTTCCTCCGCGCGTGCCGACGACGCGCCGCCGGTGCCGCAGACGGTCGTCATCGGCCTCGATCTCTCGCAGAGCAATCCCCTCGTCAAGGACGACGCCTATGCGGCGCGGGTGGGCGCCCGCACGGCGCAGGAGTTGATGGCGCTGCCGCTCAGGAGCCGCGTCATGCTGCGCACCTTCGGCAGCTATGACGGCAGCGAGAACGGGCTCAAGGTCGATCAGATGATTTCATCGCATGCCAAGCCGCAATCGGTGGCGCAGGGCGTCGCCGAGCTGATCGCGCATGTGCCGGCGCTGGTGAGGGCGGGCAAGCTGAAGGCGCAGGGCATGACCAACATCGTGCCCTTCCTCGACACCATGTCCGAGGTGGTCGACTGCAAGACCTCGGAGGTGCGCGTCATCCTCGTCACAGACGGGTTCGAGGATTCCGAATATGCGCATCTGACGAAGCATGGCGGGCATCTGCCGTCGCCCGATGCCGCCGATTACGAGGGCTGCGGGTCGCTGACCATTCTCGGCCTCGGCCAGGGCAGCGGCAGCCCGTCGGCGACCATGCATCTGCGCAAGGAATGGAAGAGCTACGCCGAGAAGGCGGGGTTCAGCGGCTTCACGGGTCTTTACGACTGGTGAGCGTCAGACGACGACCGTGAGGCCGGGTTTCCCGCGCATCGCGGTTTTCGCCGATGTCAGTTTCAGGAAATCCGGGCGGGCGAAGAGGAAGCCGAGCGGCGTGCCTCTGACCATGCGTTCGGCGACCAGCGGCAGGGTGACGCCCAGCGTTACGGCGGCGAAGGTGATGAGATCGCCATTCTCGAAGCCGAGCCGCAGCATGGCGACGCGCGTCACCGCCATCGGCAGGAAAAAGGCGACGAAGACGTAGAGCGAGCGCGAGCCCAGATAAGCGAGCCAGCTTGTGAGCCCCTTCGATGCGGCGACGCTGACCAGCATCACGCAGCCGATGCA
>DASVNC010000190.1:0-3182 GCA_036384055.1 Parvibaculum sp. | reverse complement strand
AAGGCGGCGCCGGGACAGGAGCTCACCTTCTCGGACGTTCTCGACACGCTGAACCCCCTTCAGCACATCCCGGTCGTCTCCGACATTTATCGTCATCTGACCGGCGACACGATCAGCCCCGCCGCCCGTGTCGCCGGGGACACGCTCTATGGCGGACCCATCGGGCTCGTCATGTCGGTGGCCAATGCGGCCATCGACGCGGTCTCGGGCAAGGATCTCGGCGAACATGCCTTTGCGAGCCTTTTCGGCGACGACAAGCCGGCGGCGGCCACCGTCACCGCCAACACGAGTCCGGTGGAAACGACCGGCTCCATCGCAGCCGCGTCCGCGGCCCCCAAACAGATTGTCGCTGACGCCCGGCCGAAGGCCGCCGGGCAGACGAAGCCGGTGCCGCAGCTGAGCCCGGAAGCCTTTAGCGCCCTGATGAATTCCTTCTCCAATCCCGACGCCGCCAAGGCCGCCAATCCGTCGCTGGCCTCTGCTGCCGCCCAAATGCCGGCGAAGGCACCCGCCGCGAAACCTGCCATCGCCTCGGCGATGCCCACGGCGAAATTCACCCGCGCCGTGCCCGCCGGCAAGGCGGCGCCCATCCCCAGCGATCAGGCCGTGGCGCTTGCCACGGCAGCCGGTGGAACGAAACCGTCGAAGGATTTGATGAGCGCCATGCAAAGCGCGCTCGATCAATATGACGCAATGAAATCGACGAACCCCGCCCTGCCCGCCACCTCGCTCAATATGTCGGGCGAAGGCTTCTGATCCGCCGGATGGCGATCTAAACTTCGCACATGGATATTCAAGTCACCGCCGCCCGCGGCGCAACGCAAGGCCGGCTTCGCTTCGGCGGACGCGATTATATCTGCGCGCTCGGCCGCTCCGGCATTCTCGTGCCGAAGCGCGAGGGCGACGGCGGCACGCCCGCCGGAACTTTTCCGTTGCGCGAGCTGCGCTATCGCGCCGACCGGCTGGCGAAACCACAGACAGGGCTCGACTGCGTCGTCACCAAGCGCCATGACGGCTGGTGCGACGCAAGCGGCGATCCCTATTACAATCGCTTTGTCGAACTACCCTATCCCGCCAGCGCCGAAACATTGTGGCGCGAGGACCATCTCTACGATCTACTCACCGTCATTGGCTACAACGACAATCCCGTGGCGCCGGGCGCGGGCAGCGCCATTTTTTTTCATCTGGCAAAAAAGAAAGACGGCGCTCTTCAGTCGACTGAAGGCTGTGTCGCGCTCGATCTCGCCGACATGCTGGAGGTGCTGGCGCAGGCGACGCCGGCGACACGCATGACGATCGCGCTCGAAGAATAAATCTTCGCCTAGCTCCGGGCGCCGAAAAGCGCGCTGCCGACGCGAACATGCGTCGCGCCGAACCGGATCGCCGTTTCGAAATCGGCGCTCATGCCCATCGAGAGTTTGGCGAGCCCGTTGCGCCGCGCTATTTTCTCCAGCAGCGCGAAATGCAAGGCCGGTTCCTCGTCGACCGGCGGAATGCACATCAATCCTTCGATCGTAAGGCCATGCACATCGCGGCACTGCGCGATGAACGCATCCGCATCGCGCGGGAAAACACCCGCCTTCTGATCTTCCTCGCCGGTGTTCACCTGGACGAAAAGACGCGGCAGCCTTGCGCCGCGCACGCGCTCCACCGCCAGCGCGGCGGCCAGCCGTTCGCGGTCGAGCGTGTGGATGACATCGAAAAGCGCCAGCGCCTGCTTGAGCTTGTTGGTTTGCAGCGGCCCGATCAGATGAAGCTCGATGCCGGGGGTCTCGAGACGAAGGGCAGGCCACTTCGCTTCCGCCTCCTGCACCCGGTTCTCGCCGAAAACGCGCTGCCCCGCCGCGATCAGCGGCCTGACGGCCTCAGGCCCGAACGTCTTCGTGACCGCAACCAGTACGATCTCGTCGGCGCGCGCGGCCGTCTTCGCCGCCGCCGCGATCCGGGCGCGAATCTCCTGAAGCCGCTCAGCGGCCGTCGCTGTCTTGGGTTCGCGCGCGATCATCCTTATGCTGGCCCTGCTGGAGTACGAAGGTCGGGAGAAGCTAGTGGCGACGGGAGAGCCTGACAAGCCGCGGGCCATGCAGCGGGCAGCGGCGCGATTTGCGCATGGCGGCGGACGGTTCCCCGCGCTGATGGCGCTGACCGACCCCGCCCGCGCGCCCGACCCGGCGGCGGCGCTCGCGTCTCTTGCCCGTGGATCGGCGCTCATCTGGCGCTGCTACGGAACGCCGCCGGGACGAAAGGCGCTGGCCGATCTTAGCCGCGCCGCAAGGGCCGGAGGTATTTTGCTTCTGATCGCGGGCAAGGCCCGCGCGGCCTCAAACTCCGGCGCCGACGGATTGCATCTACCCGAACGCAGCTTGCGCGGCGGCTGCGGCCTCGCAGCCACACGGCGCGCAGGCCTCGTCATGACGGCGGCGGCACATTCGGAAGCGGCGATTTTCCGCGCCGCCCGCGCCCGCATCGGTGCCGTATTGATCTCGCCCGTTTTTCCGACGGCGAGCCATCCCGGCGCGCCCGCGCTCGGCGTCGTCCGTTTCGCGCGGCTTGCGCATCTCGCCCGGCGTCTCGGCCTCCACGTCTATGCGCTGGGCGGCATCACCGGCCCAGCATCGCTTCGCCGGCTGACAGGCTCAGGCGCGGACGGCGTGGCGGGCGTCGGTTTTTTATCTCAGGCGTAGTCTTTGGGAATATACCTGAAGCGTTGCATCTGCTCGCGATGGGCGTTGATGATGCGGCGCACCTGCTCGGGCGTCAGCTTCTCGCGCCATTGGTCTTTGCGGCCTTCGCGGAAAAATGCATCGACTTTCCTTGGCCGTTCGACAAATCCACCGTGTTCTTCCTGTTCTTTGAGCACCTTGAAAGACGAAAACCGGATAGCCCGGTCGAGTCGGTCCTGCGGCGGAGTCAGACCAAGAAATTGCGTCACCTTCTTGAAATAAATCTGCGGTTTCTCTAGCAGGTCTTCGTAGCGGACAATTAGCAACTGCGGGTTGGGGCGACTTGTCCAACTCGCGACATGGTTTGACCACGATGAATGAATTTCTGGTACATGCGACTTCGTTATCGGCGTGCCGCCGCCGATATTGGCCATTTTCTCGATTGCTTCATCCAGCGTCATCGAAAAATGATTCATGATCGAAAGCACGAGGTCCAGAGGATTGCGGAGGATATAGATC
>DASVNC010000189.1:0-6499 GCA_036384055.1 Parvibaculum sp. | reverse complement strand
CGCGACCGGGTCATCATGTATGTGCATGGCGGCGGATATGTCATCGGCTCGGTGACGAGCCATCGCCATCTGGCGACCGAACTTGGCCGCGCTGCAGGCACGCGCACGCTTTCGCTCGATTACCGTCTTGCGCCCGAGCATCCTTTTCCGGCCGCCGTCGACGACGCGCTGGCGGGCTATCGTTTCCTGATCGCGCAAGGCATCGAGCCCGGCAACATCGCCATTGCCGGTGACAGCGCCGGCGGCGGTCTCACCGTGGCGACGCTTCTTGCCATTCGCGATGCGGGTCTCCCGCAGCCCGCTTGCGGCTTTTGCATCTCGCCCTGGGTCGACATGGAAGCCGTCGGCAATTCGATGACGACGCAGGCCGCGATCGATCCGATGGTGCAAAAGGATGGCTTGCTCGGCATGGCTGCGGCTTATCTCAATGGCGCCAACCCGCGCGCGCCGCTGGCAGCGCCGATCCACGCCGATCTGCGCGGCATCGCGCCCTTGCTCATTCAGGTCGGCTCGGCTGAAACGCTGCTCGACGATTCGACGCGCCTCGCGAGCAAGGCGGGGGCCGTCGATGTCAACGTCACCTTGCAGGTCTGGCCGGAGATGATCCATGTCTGGCATTTCTTCCATCCGATGCTCGGCGCCGCCCGCCGCGCCATCGCGGATGCGGGAACCTATATCGGCAAGGCGATGGACCGGACAGCGGGCTTGAAGAAAGTCGCCTGACGCAGGCTTTCGAATATCGAATGCGAACCGAGCGGCACGTTACGTCAACGTGCCGCTCTTTGCATTTGCGAAGGCGAAATGGCTTTTTGTGTCCGGCGCGCTATGCAAATCTCGGACAAACGAAAATCCAACGATAAGCGGGAAGCGTCCAATGTCCGAACTCGACTTCACCGGAAAGACCGTGCTCGTCGTCGGCGGATCGAGCGGCATCGGCAACGGCATCGCGCATGCCTTTCGCAAGAAGGGCGCGACGGTCCATGTCTGGGGCACGCGCGCCCGGGCGTCGGATTATGCCGGGGCTGAAGGGTCCGACATGGCCGGTCTCGAATATGACCGCATGGACGTGTCCGACTTCGACGCCATCGAGAAATACCAGCCGCCGTTCAAATCGCTCGACGTCCTCGTGCTCTCTCAGGGCACGGTCATCTATCAGCGCGGCGAATTCAAAATGGACGGCTTCCAGAAGGTGATGGACGTCAACGTCAACAGCCTGATGGCCTGCGCGATCAAGTTCCACGACATGCTGGCGGCGGCAAAAGGCGCGCTCATCACGGTGAGTTCGACGGCGGCCTTTCACTCGACGCGCGGCAATCCTGCCTACAACGCCTCGAAGACCGGCGTCGTCGGCCTGACGCGCACGCTGGCCGAGGCCTGGGCGAAAGACGGCATCCGCGTCAACGGCATCGCGCCCGGGCTCGTCGATACGAAACTCACCAAGGTCACGACCGAAAATCCCGAACGTCTCGCGGGGTCATTGCAGGGCATTCCGATGCGCCGTCTCGGCACGCCCGAAGACATGGCGGGCGTCGCGCTCTTTCTGGCGTCGCCGCTTGCGTCATACGTGCTCGGGCAAACGATCCCGGTCGATGGCGGTCTCATTCTCTAAAACCAGAAACGGGAGGACGATATGGCGCTCGAAAGCAGATCGGTCAAAGGGCTCACCGCGCTGGTGACGGGCGCGGCCAGCGGCATGGGCCGCGCCACGGCCGAAATCTTCGCCGCCGAAGGCGCCAACGTCGCGGTGACGGACCTGACGCTCGCCGGCGGCGAAGCGGTCGCCGCCGCCATCGTCGCCACAGGCGGCAAGGCGAAGGCCTGGAAGCTCGACGTCGGCGACAAGGCCGACATCGAAAAAATCGTCGCCGCCGTCGCCGGGCATTTCGGCGGTCTCGACGCGGTCGTCAACAATGCCGGTATCGCGGGCTTCACGCAGATCGACAATGAAGGCTACGACGAACTCTGGGAACGGATGATCCGCGTTTGCCTCACCGCGCATCAGCGCGTCATTCGCGCCGCGCTGCCCTTTCTGCGCAAATCGAAAAGCCCGCGCATCGTCAACATCGCCTCGACGGAAGCTTTGGGCGCGACCGCGCTCGACAGCGCCTATGCGGCGGCGAAGGCCGGCGTCACCGGCCTGACGCGGGCGTTGGCCGTCGAACTCGGCAAGGAGGGAATTACGGTCAATTGCGTCTGCCCCGGTCCGATCCTGACCGGCATGACGCAAGCTATTCCGGACGACCAAAAAGAGACATATGCCAAGCGCCGCACGGCGCTCAGGCGCTACGGCCACCCGGAAGAAGTCGCCCACATCACGGTGAGCCTCTGCATGCCCGCGGCGTCCTACATCACCGGCGTCGCCATTCCCGTCGATGGCGGATTGATGGCGCGGAATGCATAAAGCAATCTCCCTTGCCTGAAGCCTTCTCAGGCGGGAGGTGGAAAAAACCGGCCGGGAGGAACTTATTCCCGGTCCGGAGCGATGGGGTAGACTGACGGATTGGCTGAGGAAGCGGTTCGAAAAGAATTTTCGATTGCCGCTTTCGCCGCCGCAGTTCTGTCACGATTGGCGGCGGATGATATGCTGTCCGAAAGCACCGGATTCTCCCTCCCAAGGCTTCTCAAAATGAACGCGCTGTTTCGCCTCGTCCTGCTGGTCACCCTGTTCCCGGCAACGATCGCCCTTGCCGGCGAGGCGGCGCCGGGAGGCGATCTGACCATCGCCCGCATCACGCCCGCAGGCGAGGACGTGCCCGCCGAACGGCAGATCGTCATCGAGTTCAACAGGGCGGTGGTGCCGCTCGGGCGCATGGAGCGGACATCCGCCGAAATTCCGGTCGAAATCAGCCCCAAGGTCGATTGCGAATGGCGCTGGCTGAGCCCGACGGCGCTCGCCTGCCAGCTGAAGGAAGCCGACGCCCTGAAGGCCTCGACCCGCTACAGCATGACGATCAATCCCGGCATCAAGGCCGAAGACGGGAAGACGCTGCACGAGCCTTTCCACCACGAATTTATTACCAGCCGCGTGGCGCTGGACCGGGCCGAATTTTCCGGCTGGAACGGCCCGGGCGAGCCGCAAATCCTCGTCACCTTCAACCAGCCCGTCCGCCGCGACAGCGTCGTCAACCACCTGGCTTTCGTCTGGAAGGACGGAAGCGGCGGCGAAATGGCGGTGCATGCGGCCGAGGGACCGGACTGGAGCCAGGCGCCGGACGATGCGCTGGTCGCCGTTCCGCGCGAGCCGGGTCTCAAGGGTTTTTTCAGGCGTCTCCTCGCCTATCTGCCGTGGTTCCGCCCGGAATCCGTCCCGGGTACCGAGGAATGGGCCCGCCATAGCTGGCTCGTCACCGCCAAAAAGCCGCTGCCGCTCGACACCGATGTCGAGCTCGACATGCGCCCCGGCCTTGTCTCCGGCCTCGGGCCGGAACCGAGCGTCGTCGACCAGCAGGCGCAGAAATTTGCGACCTTCGGCGATTTTCATTTCGTCGGCGTCCGTTGCACGACCAACGCCGGCGACGATCTGACCATCCGGCCGGGCGAGCCGGTGCCGGCCGACAAGGCCTGCGGCCCCTGGAACACGGTGCGCCTGCTCTTCACCTCGCCGGTGAAGCTGAAGGAACTCCACGACCATGTTCAGCTTTCGCCCGAACTCGGGCGCTCGGGCCCGGACGACGACCCCTGGGCCAATGCCGACCTCGACCAGACCGAGGGCTATTACAACTGGAAGGGCCACCAGAAGGGCGACGAGTTCTCGGCGCGCTTCCCGATCTACCTGCGCTCCGCCCGCGACTATGAAGCGAGCCTGAAGCCCGACGACAAGACGCAGATCGTCGACATGTTCGGTCGTCCGCTGGCCGATAAAATTGACGTTCGCTGGCGCATGGACGACCGCCCGCCGAATTTCGAGCTGCCGAACAACATCGCCGTTCTCGAAAAGTCGATCGACAGCGATGTGCCGCTCTACGTCAACAATCTGACCGACCGCGATTTCCGCTATTCGCGCCTGACCGCCAAGGGCATCGAGAACGGTCTCAACGTTCATCAGAAGCTCGACCCGATCCGCAACCTGCAATACGCCATCCCCTTCGGCGTGCGCGACATGCTGGGCGGCCAGTCGGGGGCGATCCTCGGCGTCATGTCGGTGACCCCGAGCCTGCCGGGCGACAAGCCCGGCTTGCTGTTCGCGCAGGTGACGCCCTTCGGCGTGCATGTGAAGCTCGCCCATTACAACACGCTGGTCTGGGTGACCGATCTAGCGACCGCGGCTCCCGTCGAAGGCGCAATCGTGACGCGCTACCGCGACCCGGTGCTGATGTCCGCGCTCTGCGAAAGCGCGACGCCCGCCGAATGGACCAAGGCGCAGGACAACGAAGCCCCCGCAACGACCGACAAGGACGGTCTCGCCGTGCTTTCAGGCGTCGCACCGCAACCCGGCCAGTACGACTCCCAATGCACCAAGGTGCTGACCATCCGCGTCCAGAAGGGCGACGATCTGGCGATCCTGCCCGTCAACTATCAGTTCGAGGCCGACACCTATCGCGCCTCGGGTGAGCAGATTTTCTCGCAGGACCAGACCGAGCAGGAGCATATGCGCGTCTGGGGCACGACGGCGCAGGGCGTTTACCGCGCCGGCGACACCATCCAGTACAAGATATATGTCCGTGGACAGAACAATGAGGGGCTGACCGCCGCGCCGCCGTCGAGCTATCGCCTCCAGCTGGTCGATCCGACGGGCAAGCTCGTCGCCGACATCAAGCAGGTGGCGCTCAGCGAATTCGGCACGACGTCCGGCGAAGTGACGGTGCCCAAGACCGGCGCGGTCGGCTGGTACAAATTCCGCTTGCTCCAGAAGCTGAACGCCAATGCGGGCGATCCGGACGGATCCAATGCCGACGGCGGCGACAATGGCGGCGACAATAGCGGCGGCGCGGACGCCGAAGGCGCCCTCTCGAACGGCGACTGGTTTGCCTGGAAGCCGATGCAGGTGCTGGTGAGCGACTTCACGCCGGCCTCTTTCCGGGTGACGGCGACGGTCAACGGCAAGGTCTTCTCCGGCTCGCAGCCGGCCCAGGTCGAGGGCAAGGCCGAGCTTCATTCCGGCGGGCCCTACACCAACGCGACAGCGCGCATCACCGCGATCTTCGATCCGAGGCCGATGAGCTCCGATCATCCGATGGCGGCTGGCTTCGATTTCTCGCGGAGCGACATCGAAACGCCGTCGAGCGAAAAGATGATCGCCCAGCTTCAGCAGCCGCTGGACGCGCAGGGCCTCGCCAAAACGACCATCGCCATCCCCGATCAGGGCGCCGACACTTATGGCGATCTGACTTTCGAAGTGGCCGTCGCCGACGATCGCGGCAAGAACATCGCCAACTCGACCGCGGCGACCTATGCCGCGACCGACCGCTTCGTCGGCTTGAAGCCGACGGCCTGGATTTTCCAGACGAAAAAGCCGGCGAGCTACGACTACATCGTCGTCGATGAGACGGGCGCGCCGGTGAAGGACACGGCTGCCGACCTGAAAATCGAATTCAAGAAGGTGACGGCGGCGCGCGTGAAATCCGCCGGCAACACCTATCAGACGGTCTACAACACAAGTTGGGAAGCGGCGGGCGCCTGTTCGGGCACGCCCGAAGCGCAGCCCGCAACCTGCAGCTTCACGCCGAAGGAAGCGGGCGAGTACCGCATCACCGCGACCGTGAAGGGCCACAACGGCAAGACCGCGACGGCATCCAGCGGCTTCTGGGTGACGGGCGAAGACATCGTGCTCTGGGACAGTGAACCCGACACGGCGCTGCAGATGTTCCCCGAGAAGGCATCTTACAAGGTCGGCGACACCGCCCGTTATCTCATCAAGAATCCTTACCCCAACGCCAAGGCGCTCATCACCATCGAACGCTACGGCGTCATTGACCGCTTCGTGAAAACCTTCACGACATCGACGCCCATTGTTGAGTTTCCAGTGAAGCCCGACTATGCGCCCGGTTTCTATGTCTCCGTGGTGCTGGTGAGCCCGCGCGTCGACAAGCCTGTCGATGCCAACATGGTCGATCTCGGCAAGCCCGCCTTCCGCATGGGCTATCTGACCGTGCCGGTGACGGACCCCTATAACGAGCTGGCGATCACGGCGAAGACCGAGCGCGAGGAATATCGCCCCGGCGAGACGGTGAAGGTGGCGCTCCACGCCGCGCCGCGCCACGACGACGAGCACGAGCCGGTGGAACTGACTGTCGCCGTGCTCGACCAGGCGGTGTTCGATCTCGTCACTGGCGGCAAGGCCTATTTCGATCCGTATCGCGGCCTCTATCACCTCGATAATCTCGACGTGCGGAACTACAACCTGCTTCTGAAACTGGTCGGGCGGCAGAAGTTCGAAAAGAAGGGCGCCAATCCCGGCGGCGACGGCGGCGCCGACTTCAAGTTCCGCGACGACTCGAAATATATCGCCTACTGGAATCCTTCGCTGATCGCCGACGCTCAAGGCGACGCGCATTTCGAG
>DASVNC010000188.1:0-5781 GCA_036384055.1 Parvibaculum sp. | reverse complement strand
GCACAGGGCTCCACCTTCCTCGACCGCATGATCCATCTCGTCGAAGGCGCCGAACGCCAGAAGACGCCCAACGAGATCGCGCTCAACATTCTTCTCGTCGGCATGACGATCATTTTCGTTTTCGCGACGGTAACGATCCCGAGCTTCGTCGCCTATGCGGGCGGCCACGTTTCCGTCGTCGTATTGGTCGCGCTTTTTGTCACGCTCATCCCGACGACCATTGGCGCGCTTCTCTCGGCCATCGGCATTGCCGGCATGGACCGCCTCGTGAAATTTAACGTACTCGCCATGTCCGGCCGCGCGGTGGAAGCTGCCGGCGACGTCGACACGCTGCTTCTCGACAAGACCGGCACGATCACGCTCGGCAACCGCGTCGCCAGTGAATTTCTGGCCCTGCCCGGCGTGAGCGCCGCCGAACTTGCCGACGCCGCACAGCTTTCCTCACTGAGCGACGAGACGCCGGAAGGCCGCTCGATCGTCATATTGGCCAAGGAAAAATATGGCCTGCGCGGTCGTGAGATGAGCGGTCACGGGGCGAGGTTCATCCCCTTTTCGGCCCAGACGCGCATGAGCGGCGTCGATGTCGACGGCCAGCGGATACGCAAGGGTGCGGCCGACTCCATCGTCAGGTTCGTCGCCGAAAACACCTCGGCCGCTCCGATCCCGAAAGAATTCCAGGAGATTGTCGATCTCGTCGCCCGCGCCGGCGGCACGCCGCTGGCGGTCGCCCGAGACAACCGCATCCTCGGCGTCATTCATCTGAAGGATATCGTCAAGGGCGGCATCCGCGAACGCTTTGCGGCGCTGCGCCGGATGGGCATCCGCACCATCATGATTACGGGCGACAACCCGTTGACGGCGGCGGCCATTGCGGCGGAAGCCGGTGTCGATGACTTCCTCGCCCAGGCGACGCCGGAAGACAAGCTCCGCCTGATCCGCGATGAACAGGCCAAGGGCAAGCTGGTCGCCATGTGCGGCGACGGCACCAACGACGCGCCCGCGCTTGCACAAGCCGATGTCGGCGTCGCCATGCAGACCGGCACGCAAGCCGCCCGCGAGGCCGGCAACATGGTCGACCTCGACAGCGATCCGACCAAGCTCATCGAAATCGTCGCCATCGGCAAACAACTCCTGATGACGCGCGGCACGTTGACAACCTTCTCGATCGCCAACGACGTCGCCAAGTACTTCGCCATCATCCCGGCCATGTTCGCGGCCTTCTATCCGGGCCTCGGCGTCCTCAACGTCATGGGCCTGCACTCGCCCGAAAGCGCCATCCTGTCGGCGATCATCTTCAACGCGCTCATCATCATCGCGCTGATCCCGCTGGCGCTGCGCGGCGTTCAATACACGCCCCGCAGCGCCGCCGCCTTCCTGTTGCGCAATGTGACGATCTATGGCGGGGGCGGCGTCATCGTTCCCTTTATCGGCATCAAACTCATCGACGTCGCCATCACGTCGGTCGGCCTGATCTGAGGATCCCATCATGCTGAAAGAGATTCGCCCCGCCATCGTCCTCCTGCTGCTCTTCACGCTGCTCACCGGCATCGCCTATCCGCTCGGCATGACGCGCCTCGCCGAGACCTTCTTTCCGCGCCAGGCGCACGGCAGCCTGATCGTGAAGGACGGCAAGACAATCGGCTCCGATCTGATCGGCCAGTACTTTGCCTCCGATCGCTATTTCCACGGCCGTCCGTCGGCGACCACCGGCACCGACGACAAGGGCAACTCCATCGCCCAGCCCTACAACGCCGCAAATTCGATGGGCTCCAATCTCGGGCCGACGAGCAAGGCATTGATGGACCGCATCAGGAGCGACGTGGCCAAACTCAAGGCCGAAAACCCCGATGCTCCCATTCCGGTCGACATGGTCACGACATCGGCCAGCGGCTTCGACCCCGATATCACGCCGGCGGCGGCCCTTTTTCAGGTGCCGCGCGTGGCCAGGGCCCGGAACCTCGACGCTGCGAGGGTTCTGGCACTCGTCAATCAGTTCACGAAACCGCGCATGCTGGGTATCATCGGCGAGCCGACCGTCAATGTCCTGAAGCTCAACATGGCCCTGGACAGCGCGGATGCCGGATAAACGGCCTACTACCGCCCGGCGCGAGGCGCCTGGCTTCGGGATCAAATGACAGAAACCGACGCGCCGACAAGACGCCCTGCTCCTGAGGCGCTGCTGGAAAAGGCAGCCGCGGAATCTCGGGGCAAGCTCAAGATATTTCTGGGCGCGGCGCCCGGCGTCGGCAAGACCTTTGAAATGCTGAGCGCCGCCTCGAGCCGCAAGCGCGAAGGCGTCGATGTGGTCATCGGTGTCGTCGAAACCCACGGCCGCAGCGACACCGAGGCGTTGACGCGCGGGCTCGATGCCGTGCCCCGGCGGATCATCGACTACAAGGGCCGCGTCCTCACCGAGATGGACATCGACGCTATTTTGCAGCGGCATCCGGCTCTGGTGCTCGTCGATGAACTGGCCCATACCAATGCGCCGGGTTCGCGCCATCCCAAGCGGTATCAGGACGTCGAGGAGCTGATCGCTGCCGGCATCGACGTCTATACGACGCTTAACATCCAGCATGTCGAAAGCCTGAACGACGTCGTCGCCCAGATCACACGCATCCGGGTGCGCGAAACCGTGCCGGACAGCATCATCGACCGCGCCGATGAGATCGAAATCATCGACATCACGCCGGCAGACCTGATCCAGCGCCTGCACGAAGGCAAGGTCTATGTCCGCGACCAGGCGCAGCGCGCGCTGAAGCATTACTTCGCGCCGGGCAACCTGACGGCGCTGCGCGAGCTCGCCCTGCGGCGCACGGCGCAGCGTGTCGACGAGCAGATGGTCAACTATATGCAGGCCCATGCCATCGCCGGACCCTGGGCCGCGAGCGAGCGCGTGCTGGTCTGCATCAACGAAGACCCGCGCTCGGCCGGCCTTGTGCGCTATGCGCGCCGCTCCGCCGACCGTCTGAAGGCCAGTTGGGTCGCCTTTTACGTCGAAACGGCCCGCGACCTCCAGCTTTCGCCCGCGCAGCGCGAGCAGGTTGCCGAGACCATGCGCCTTGCGGAAACGCTGGGCGGAGAGGTGGTGCGCGTGCAGGGCGACCGGATTTCAGTCGAAGTTCTCAGCTACGCCCGCGACAACAACATCACGCAGATCATTCTCGGCCGCTCGGTCCGGCCCGATTGGCTCGGATTTTTGGGTCGCTCCACCGTTCACGAGCTCATCCGCGATGCCGGCGCCATCGGCGTTCACATCGTGCCGGGAGAGGAAGCAAGCGGCGCCTCCAGGCGGGTGCGGGTGCGCGAGGTGCGCGAGCCTCTCGACCCGCTGCCTTATGGTCTCGCGACGCTGACGGTGGCGGGCGCGCTGGCCGCCGCTCTCGGCCTCGAAAGGATCGTCGCGATCCCGAACATCTCGCTCGTCTTTCTCGCCGCCATTCTCTACACGGCCGTCAATTACGGGCTCTGGCCGTCGCTCTATGCGTCGCTGATAAGCACCCTCGCCTACAACTTCTTCTTTCTGCCGCCGCTCTACACCTTCACGATCACCGACCCGGCAAACGTGCTGGCGCTGATTTTCTTCACCATCGTCGCGGTGCTGACGAGCAACCTGACGGCGCGGACGCGGCGGCAGGTGGTGCTCGCCCGCACCCAGGTCAAGACCACCTCTGAGCTCAACGCCTTCAGCCGCAAGCTGGTCGGCATCGGCGATCTCGACGATCTCTTATGGGCCGCGGCTTTTCAGATCGCTTCAATGCTCCGGCTGCGTGTCGTCTTCATGTTTCCCGAAAGCCATCACATGGCCGTCGCGGCAGCCTACCCGCCGGACGATGTCGCCGACGACGCCGATCTTGCCGCCGCGCGCTGGGCCTGGGATCACGAACGCCCGGCGGGCCGCGGCTCCGACACGCTGCCGGGAGCAAAACGCCTTTTCCTGCCGATCCGCACCGCCAGCGCCATGCTCGGTGTGGTGGGGCTCGACCGCGAGGAACCGGGACCGCTTTTCACCACCGACGAACGGCGGCTGCTCGACGCGCTTCTCGATCAGATCGCGGTCTCGATCGAGCGCATGCGGCTCGCCGACGACATCGACAATGCGCGCCTGGCGTCGGAGACGGAGCGGTTGAGAGGCGCGCTGCTCACGTCCATTTCGCATGATCTGCGCACACCCCTGGCATCCATCATGGGCGCCATCACAAGCCTGCGCGCCTACTTCAATCGGTATGACGCAAAGCAGCGCGACGAACTGATGGCGACAATCGAGGACGAAGCAGAGCGCCTCAATCGGTTCGTCGGCAATCTTCTCGATATCACTCGGCTGGAATCCGGCGCGCTGAACATGCGCATGAGCGATGTCGATATCGCCGAGCTGGTGGAAACGTCGCTGCGGCGCGCCCAGCGTCTGCTTTCCAGGCACAAGATCGAAGTCGAGGTCGGCCCCGACCTGCCGGCGATCCCCGCAGATCCGATCCTGCTCGAGCAGACGCTCTTCAATCTCCTCGACAATGCCGCGAAATACTCACCGCCCGGAAGCACGATACGCATCGAGGCCGGTTTTTCCGGCGGCATGATGACCATCGCCGTTCTCGACGAAGGCGAAGGAATACCACCGGGCGAACACGAGGCGATCTTCGACAAATTTCGCCGGGCCGGCTCTGGCGACAATCGCCCGGCGGGCACGGGACTGGGCCTCGCCGTTTGCAGAGGCTTTGTCGAGGCCTTCGGTGGTACCATCAATGCGGCGAACAGGCCGCAGGGCCGGGGGGCGGTCTTTACGATCCGTCTCCCTGCCTCTCCGCCTCGTTCCCGACATTCGCCGGAGCCAGACCGTTGACCGCGCCCGTGCATATTCTTGTCGTCGATGACGAACCCCAGATCCGCCGCTTCTTGCGAACGAGCCTTTCGGCGCAGGGTTATTGCCTGTCGGAAGCAAACGACGCGGGCACGGCCCTGTCGCTCTTTAAAAAAGAGGCGCCGGATCTCGTCATTCTCGATCTCGGCCTTCCGGGCGAAGACGGATACACCGTCATCGAGAAGCTGAGGGCGAATTCACAGGTGCCGATCATCGTCCTGTCGGTCCGAAACGACGAGCAAGGCAAGGTCCGCGCTCTCGATCTCGGCGCCGACGACTATGTGACGAAGCCCTTCGGCATGGAGGAGCTCGTCGCGCGCCTTCGCACCGCGCTGCGCCATCGCTTGCAGGTACAGGGAGAAGCACCCGTCTTCCGGTCCGGTGCGCTTGGCGTCGATCTCGTGCGCCGGATCGTCACCGTCGCGGGTGCCGAGGTAAAGCTCTCGGCGAAGGAATATGACCTTCTGCGCATCCTGATCGCGCATGCGGGCAAGGTGCTGACGCACGGCTTTTTGCTGAAGGAGGTCTGGGGACCGGCGCATACGGAGGATGTGCAGTATCTGCGCGTCTACATCCGCCAGCTTCGCGAAAAACTCGAGAGCGACCCGACGCGGCCGGCGATCATTCTCACTGAAACCGGGGTCGGCTACAGGCTGAAGGCGGACTGACAGCGGCGCAATCAACTTTATCGGCCGAAGCCCATTGAAAAGGCTGGTATCCCCAAGGGGAGTCGACTGCCATTTGTTCTAAGCCGTTGGAAGTCAATAAAACCTAGCCATTGCAAGGCTTTCGGGCACAAAGCCTGAGTTAGCAAAGGTGTTAGGATTTGGCTGATTTTCTGACTAGGCGGGGCGACAGGTACTATTTTCAGCGGGCCGTGCCTCTGCATTTACAGGCCCGAATCGCCAAAAAGCTTTGGCGTACGT
>DASVNC010000187.1:0-2665 GCA_036384055.1 Parvibaculum sp. | reverse complement strand
GTTTCCGAAGAGAAGTTGGAACTATACCCCGGCAAGCATCGCAACCTGCCTTACTTCGACGATTTCGAGGCCGTCGCGACGCAGCAGCATCTGACGCCCGGCGACGCGATCTTCGTGCCGCTCTTCGATCCGCATTGGGTGCAGAACGGCCCCGACGTTTCCGTGTCCTTCTCGATCACCTGGCATACTGACTATTCGTTGCGGATGGTGAAGCTCTCTTACGTCAATGCGGCCTTGCGCAAATTCGGCATGCCCCAGGCGAGCGCGGGCACCCATCCGGCGCTCGATGCCGCCAAGATCGCGGCATACGACATCGCCCGGCCGGTCTATGACGCGATGAAGAAGCTCCTCGGGGACCGCCGCAAGGCCGTGGCTCTGGTGTTCGGACGGAAGGCGGCGACGGTCAGTTAGTTGCGTTGCGGCCGCGCGACTTCGTCGGCTATAAGGAGGGGACTTCCATCGGGCGCGTGCCCGCATCGTGGGGTTCCGGCTTATGGCCAAGCAATTTCCGCAGATCGACAGCGCTCAGCGCGATTTCATCGAGCGCCAGCACATCTTTTTCACCGCGACCGCCACGGCAGAGTCGCGGGTGAATCTGTCGCCCAAGGGGCTGGACGGATTTCGGATCGTCGACGAACGGACTGTCGTCTATCTCGATCATACCGGCAGCGGCAACGAGGCGGCGGCGCATCTGCGTGCCGACGGGCGCATGACGATCATGTTCTGCGCGTTCGCGGGCGCGCCGATGATCCTGCGGCTTTACGGTCGGGGACGGGTGCTGAAGCGGGGCAGCGCGGACTATGGGCGTTTTCTGGAAGCGCATTTCGGCGGCGAGGAACCGATGGGCGCGCGGCACATGGTGCGGCTCGACGTCGATCTGGTGCAGACCTCATGCGGTTACGGCGTTCCGCTCTACGACTACAAGGAAGAGCGGCCGTCGCTGACGCGCTGGGCGGAAGCGCAGGGACCGGAAAAGCTCACAGCCTATCGGCGGGAAAAGAACATGCGCAGCATCGACGGGCTGGATACGGGGCTGGACGAGGCGCTGGCGGACTGATCTGCGTCAGGCGGCGCGGACGGGACGCGAGGGATATTCCTCGATCACGGTGTCCGTGTAACGCCGGTAGCGGCGCAGATTGACGCGGGTCAGCAGAATGCCGACACGACGGCCGCTGGCGGCTGAAAGCGTTTTCAAAACGCGGGCGACGACCTTGCGGCCGGTATCCGACCAGCGCACGACGAGAACCGTCACATCGACCAATTTGGAAAGCACCTGCGCGTCGGCGGCGGCCATAGCTGCCGGCGAGTCTATGACGACGTAGTCGTAGGTGTTGTCGAGCGCCTGCAGTACCCATTGCATTTGCGAGGAGGCGAGCGCCGCGGTCGGATTGGGCAATGCGCCGCCCGCCTGAATGACATGGGCGTAGCTGCCGAAATCCTGACGGATGACGTGTGCGAAGCTGGCGCGGCCCATCAGCAGTTCAGCAAGGCCTGCCTGGGCCGGCATGCCGAGCGCCAGATGCACGGCGGGCGCGCGCATGTCGGCATCGACGAGAACGGTCCGATAGCCGCCCATCGCCAGTACACGGGCGAGACTGGCGGCGGTCGAGGTCTTGCCTTCGCCCTTGTGGGCGGAGGTGACGAGGACGGTGCGGGCGCGGCGGTTGCCGACACGGGCGAGCATGACGCTGCCCTGAAGTCCGCGCACGGCCTCCGCAAAAATACCGAAAGGTTCGCGCAGTACCTCACCGGCGGGACCGTTCGTCGCCATGCGGCCTTCTATTTCCGGCACGAGGCCGAGGAAGGGCATGCCGGTCGTGCGCTCCACCTGCTCGGCGGTGCGGAAGCCGCGGGCGAAGACCTCGGCGAAGAAACTGACGATGAGCGAGATGATGAGGCCCGCAATGATCGCCAGCGTCATCACGGCGCCTTTTTTGGGGAATGTCGGATCGGTCAGCTCCTGTGCGCGCGAAACGATAGACGCATTGGCGGTGCGCGCATCGGCCTCGGCGCGGGCGTTGGCTTCCTCGTAGCGTTTCAGAAAGGATTCCAGCAGCGAGCGGTTGGTCGTCGCGTCGCGCTCCAGTGCGCGCAGCTGAACTTCGTCCTGATTGAGCGATCCCATGCGGGATTGAAGCTGTGTCAGGCTCGAGCGCAGCGAGGCAACCCGGGCGGCAGATACGCGAGCGTCGTTTTCGAGACCCTGGATGATCTTGCCGACTTCCTTCTCGATCTGATTGTCGAGGTCGGCGAGATTCGCCTGCGCCTCGATCATCTTGGGATGCGAGGGCAGGTAGGTCTCCGACATCTGCGCGATCTGGGCGCGGAGCGCGACTTCCTGCTGGCGCAGGTTCTGGATCAACGGCGACTGCAGAACAGCGGCGGCGGAATTGACCGCGTTGCCCTCGGCAATCAGGGCGCGGGCGTTGGTGAGCTTCGCTTCGGCCTCGGCACGGTCGGCCTGAGCGAGCGAAAGTTGCGAATTGAGGTCGGTGAGCTGCTGCTGCGGCACCGTCGAGCCGTTCGTCAGGAACAGGCCCGACTGGGCGCGATAGGCTTCGACGGCGGCTTCCGAGGTTTGCACCTTGGCGCGCAGATCCTCGATCTGCTGCGCGAGCCACTTGGTCGCTTCCTGATTGATGCTGTTCTTCTGCGAAATCTGCCG
>DASVNC010000186.1:0-1538 GCA_036384055.1 Parvibaculum sp. | reverse complement strand
CCGGGTTCGGCATGAAGGCGACGCGATGGCGCGGCGTTGCAAATTCCGCCGGCTTCTCGCCCGCCGTGGTGATGAAGGTGATGTCCGCCACCTCGCCGAAACGGCGAATGCGCGGCGGGTTCTCATCGAGAAACAGCGGATCGAGATTGACGACGGCGATGACGGGCGAAGGCCGCAAGGCCTTGATCGCGGCAAGCGTCGCATTGCCGATCTTGTCGGCATGAACCAGCAGCAGAAAATCCGGCCGGTACTGGCGGCAAAGCTCGATGAGGCGGCGGTTGGCCTCGCCGTCGCCCGCCCGCCCGATGCCGAAACGCCCCTGCCCCCGCGCCACGTCGCGGTCGCTGAAGGGAATGACCGCATGGCCGTTGCGGATGAAGCCGTTCATCAGCTTGCGGATCGTCGCGTAGAAATTCGCGCCCGCCTTCTGCTCGTTGAAATTTCCGGCGATGACGACGCGCATCCGCCCGCCCCTCACGCGGCCGGCAGCGTCTGGCTGAGCCGCCCGCCGAGGCGCACCGGCTCGACGCGGAGTGCAAGCCCCTCGCCATCCGTCTCGACGAAGACGCCGCACAGCGTCGCGGGCCCGAGCGCCGGCTGGAAGCGCCCGCTCGGAATCTTCGACAGGAAGCGGCTGATCGGTTCGTCCTTCTCCATGCCGATGACGGAGTTGTAGTCGCCGCACATGCCGGCATCCGTCTGATAGGCGGTTCCGCCCGGCAGGATTTGCGCGTCCGCCGTCGGCACATGGCTGTGCGTGCCGACGACAAGGCTCGCCCGCCCGTCGCAAAAATGCCCCATCGCCATTTTTTCAGACGTCGCCTCGCCGTGAAAATCGACGACGATGGCATCCGCCATTTCGCCCAGCGGACAGGCGGCAATCGCCTCGTCGATGGCGGCGAAAGGATCGTCCAGCGGATCCATGAACACCCGGCCCATCGCATTGATGACAAGCACGCGCTCGCCCTTGGCCGTTTCAAGCAGGCTCGCGCCGCGTCCGGGTGTTCCCGCCGGAAAATTGATCGGACGAATGAGCCGCGGCTCGCGCTCGATATGGACGAGCGCCTCGCGCTGATCCCAGGCGTGATTGCCGAGCGTGATCGCATCGACGCCCGCATCGAAAAGATCGTTGCAGATGGCGGCGGTGATGCCGAAGCCGCCCGCCGCGTTCTCGCCGTTGACGATGACGAAATCGGCGCCGAGCCTTTCACGCAAGGCCGGCATGTCGGCCACGATGGCGTCGCGCGCGGCGCGCCCCACGATGTCGCCGAGAAACAGCAGCTTCATTCAACTCTTTCCCGCAAAACGTCCAACGTCAAAAAAGGAAACGGCGCCCAGTTCCGTGACCACCCAGTCGAGCCTTTGATCGTATTGATCCTCGGGAAGCTCTTCGGCCTCCTGCGCCGAAAAGGCAAGCCCCACCGCGATGACGGAGGTCTTTGCCCGCAAGGCCTCCAGCGTCCGGTCGTAATAGCCGCCGCCATAGCCAAGCCTCCGGCCGGCGCTATCGAACGCCAGCAGCGGCAGAAGCACAACCC
>DASVNC010000185.1:0-9850 GCA_036384055.1 Parvibaculum sp. | reverse complement strand
GCCCGCCGACGGCTTCCAAGCCCAGGGTGTGGAGGTGTTTGCGGGCATCACCTATACGTTCTGACGGAATCGCAAACGAGAAGGGCGCGGGGATCGTTTCCCGCGCCCTTCTTCATTCAATACGCCGTCTTCACTTGCCGGTGAAATTCGCGGCGCGCTTTTCGACGAAATGCGCCACGCCTTCCTTGAAGTCCGACGCGGAAAAACTCTTCAGCATTTCCCTGTCGGCAACGGCGGCGGCTTCGTTGAAATCCTGAAAAACCGCTTTCCACACCTGGGCCTTTATGACCGCCGTCGAGCGCGGGCTCACCGTTTGGGCGATCATCTGCGCATAATCGATGACGCTGTTCATGAACTCCGCCTGCTCGAAAACCTTGTTGACGAGACCGATCCGCTCGGCTTCGGCCGCCGTCACCTTGCGCGCGGAGAACAGCAGTTCGAGCGCATGCGCCGGACCGACAATGCGCGGCAGGAACCAGGACATGCCGTGCTCGGCAATGAGGCCGCGCTGCGCAAAGGCGGTCGTGAATTTTGCCTCCGAACCGGCGAAGCGAATATCGGCATAAAGCGCGAAAGCCAGACCGATGCCCGCGACGGGGCCGTTGATCGCCGCGATGATCGGCTTTTTCACCTGCATCAGATAGCCGAAACGGCCGCCATAATGCGGCGTGACATCGGGCCCGAGGTCGTTGGAGAAGTCGAATGTTTCTCCGCGCGATGTTTTTTCGATCTCGCTATCGTCCACGTTCGTCGAGTCCACGCTCTGCAAGCCGGCCATATCGGCGCCCGCGCAGAACCCGCGGCCTGCGCCGGTAACGACGATGACGCGAACGGCATCGTCCGCCGCGGCTGCAGCGAGCGCGCGCTTGACGCTCTTCTCCATCGCGTCCGTCCAGGCGTTGAGCCTGTCCGGCCGGTTCAGCGTCACAAGACCGACATGGCCTTTCACTTCATAGAGCAGATCTTCGTACTCACTCATGCGCTCGCCTCTCTTTATTGATTTATATTGATTTATAGCATTCGTGGGCGGCTACTGGCCTACCCTTGGCGCGCAGTTTGCAGCGGAGCGCATATTCCCGCAAGGAGGGCGGCGGTTTCTTGTTGCGTCTTTTCCTTCGCCGCCGCGTCCTTCTCGGCCTTCACTTCTTTCACAGCCGAACGGCTCCGGCCTCGCCTTGCGTAGCTAAATGTTGCAAGTTTCCGCTCTCAACAGCGGAGCCGAGCCATGACCACGACGTCCTTGCCCGAAACGGGAACCGATTGGGAGAGCCTGAAGCGCGAGATGGGGAAGCGCGCGGCGCACGACGTCAAATGGCGCGAGGGCAAAACGGCGGTCTATGTTTTCAACGCCGGGCCGGACGTGGAGCGGGTGCAAAAAGAAGCCTATGCGCTCTTCCAGTCGGAGAACGGTCTTGGGCCGCTCGCCTTTCCGAGCCTGAAGCAGATGGAAGACGAGGTCGTGCGGAACGGCCTCGCGCTGCTGCATGCGCCGGCGGGCGCGGCCGGCAACATCACCTCGGGCGGCACGGACTCCATCACCATGTCGATGAAGACCGCGCGCGATTTTGCCCGCGCCGAAAAGGGCGTGAAGGGCCAGGTGAACGTCGTCCTCCCCTATTCCGCCCATCCCGCTTTCGACAAGGCGGCCAAGGTCATGGAAATCGAAGTCAGGCGCGTTGGGCTGGGAGGAGACTATCTCGCCGATGTCGAGGCGATGGGAAAGGTGGCGGACGACAAGACCATCATGATCGTCGGCTCGGCGCCCTGCTTTCCCTACGGCCTCATCGATCCCATCGCCAAACTCGGCGCGCTCGCCGAAGCGCGCGGGCTCTGGCTGCATGTCGATGCCTGTGTCGGCGGCTACATCGCGCCTTTCGTGCGGATGAACGGCGGCGACATTCCACCTTTCGATTTTGAAGTGCCGGGCGTGTCGTCGATGTCGGCCGATCTTCATAAATACGGCTACTGCGCCAAGGGCGCCTCAACCGTCCTCTTCCGCTCCGAGGCGCTGCGCGCGCATATGATCTTCGACACCAAGGACTGGCCGGGCGGGCGCATGGTGACGCCGACGCTGGCGGGCACGCGGCCGGGCGGCGCGATTGCCGCTGCCTGGGCGGTGATGAACTTTCTCGGCGTCGCCGGCTACCGCGCCAAGCATAGACAGGTGACGGATGCGCGCGAGAAAATCGAGGCGGGCGTCAAGGCGCTGGGCTTCACCGTCATCGGAAAGCCGCAGCTCGGCCTCATCGCTTTCACGCGAGACGACATGGACTGCATGGCCGTCTGGGGCAAGCTCTTCGAGCGCGGCTGGTTCACCAGCCTGACGACGGAGCCGAAGGGACTGCACCTCATGCTGTCGCCATTTCATCTGCAAGTAGCAGATACCTACCTCGCCGATCTCGCCTGGGCGGTCGGCGAAGTGAAAGCCGGCATGACGGGCGCGGCGCGCGAGGCGCGATACAGCTAAAGCCTCGCAGAGGTAATTGGCGTCAGTGAAATAAAAAGTAGATCAGGATCAGCAGCGGGATCGGAATGCCGAGAACCCAAAGCAACAGATAGCGCATATCTCCTCCCTCTCCTTTCGGGAGCAGGGAGCCCGCCTTATCGGCGAACTCCCGCACTCAAACGCAACCGTACCTACACAACTAACGCATAAACTCCTCAATCGTTGCCCGTCGCCTTGTCGATATCGCGTCCGGCTTTCTCAGCCGGTCCGGGGGGATTGACTGCGTCCTTCACAGACTGTCCGGCATCGTCGAGCTTCTCGCCCGCCTTCTCGGCCGGTCCCTTGTCGTCGCATCCGGCAAGCGCGGCGCCCATGAGCGGGAGAACGATGAGCGTACCGATGATTGTCTTGCGTAACATATAGACCTCCTTGGTCAGTCGGTGGGCGTGCGGCGCCGTCATATGACGCCGAGCAGAACGAGAATAAGCAGCACAACGAGCACCGTTCCGATGCCGCCCGACGGGTAGTAACCCCAGCCGGCGCTGTAGGGCCATGTCGGCAGCGCGCCGACGATCAGCAGGATCAAAAGAATTAATATCAACAGGCGCATGTTCTCCTCCCAACTCGAACAACTGACAAATTGAATGCAGAAGCAGCCGAACAGCCCCCATAACGCTTCGTCGGCAGGAATGTTCCGGGTGCGATGTGTCGAGAATGCGTCGCCGATGTGGCCTTGAAGGGGTGATCGCGCTTTTCCTCGCGTCCCGGCCTGCTACACTCAGACAAAAGAACAATGAATAGAGTCACCTGGGGAGGAGACTTTCATGGCCAGCATCATGCGGTCGGGTGCGCGCGTGTCCGAAGTTAGCGCGCTTGCCGAACGCGCGGCGCGCGCGGCGTCGGGGTTTTTGTCGCTTGGCATCGGGCCGGGCGACGTCGTCGCGGTCTATCTGCGTAACGATTTTCCGTTTTTCGAGGCATCCATCGCGGCAGGCCTCGTCGGCGCCTATTCGACGCCGGTCAACTGGCACAACTCGCCGGACGAGGCCGCTTACATCTTTTCCAATTCGGGCGCCAAGGCGATCGTCATTCACGCCGATCTCTATCACCCGATCGCCGCCGCGCTCCCAAGGAACGTGCCCGTTTTCATAGTCGAGACGCCGCCCGAAATTCTATCTGCCTACGGATTGTCGGCGGAGGCGGCGAAACCGCCGGCGGGCGTCTCACGCTGGAGCGAGTGGCTGACGGGCTTCCCGCCCAAGGCGCAGGGACCGGACGAAGCGCCCGGCTCGATGATCTATACCTCCGGCACGACGGGACACCCCAAGGGCGTGCGCCGCAACCGGCCGACAGCAGAGCAAGCAGCAGCGCAGATGCGCGGCATCGCCACCGTCATGGGCTTCAACGACAAGTTCGGCCCGATGGACAAGGTCGTCACCGTCATGACCGGCCCGATGTACCACTCGGCGCCGAACGCCTATGGCCTCACCGCTTTCAAGATGGGTGCGAACGTCATTCTGGAATCGCGCTTCGACCCGGAAGAACTGCTGGCCTTGATCGACAAGTACAAGGTCACGCATCTCCACATGGTGCCGACCATGTTCGTGCGCCTGCTCAAGCTGCCGGACGAGGTGAAACGCAAATATGACGTTTCGTCGCTGCGTTTCGTCGTTCACGCCGCCGCGCCCTGCCCGGTGCATGTGAAGCAGGCGATGATCGAGTGGTGGGGCCCCGTCATCAACGAATATTACGGCGCGACGGAAACCGGCGCCGTCGTCTTCTGCACGTCGGAAGAATGGCTGAAGCATCCCGGCACGGTCGGCAAGGCGCTGCCGAATGCGCGCGTCATGGTGCTCGATGAAGACGGGAAAGAAGTTTCTCAGGGCGCGACCGGCGAAGTCGTCGCGCGCCTCGTCGATCTCGCCGACTTCACCTATCATGGCGACGACGAGAAACGCCGCCGTGCCGAGAAGGCCGGCCTCATTTCGCCCGGCGACATCGGCTATCTCGACGCCGACGGCTTTCTCTATCTCTGCGACCGCGCCAAGGACATGATCATTTCAGGCGGCGTCAACATCTACCCCGCCGAGATCGAGGCGGAGCTGCACAAGATGCCGGGTGTCGGCGACTGCGCCGTCTTCGGCATTCCCGACGAGGAGTTCGGCGAACAGGTGTGCGCCATCGTCCAGAAACAACCGGGCGCCAGTTTCGCCGAGGGCGATGTCCGCTCGTTTCTGCGCGAGCGCATCGCCGGCTACAAGGTGCCCAAGCGCGTCGAGTTCCGCACCGAGCTGCTGCGGGAGGACTCCGGGAAGATCTTCAAGCGCAAGCTGCGGGAGCCCTTCTGGGCGGGCGCCGGACGGGCGATCTGACGCCCGGCAGCGGCATTACGGTAAGCAGCGACAAAATGTTGCACCGCAAAAATTCATGAACTGACATCTTGTCATTTTGTGCGACGCAACATATTTTGGGTCAACAGAAAGAAAACGTGCGCCGCCAGGCGCCAGTCCTTCGGGAGGGCACAACCAGACGGGTTGATTGTAACCATCTGATTCCGAAGGAATAAAATTATGGCCACCTCGCAACAGACCGCCCCCCGCGCTACCGCGACCGGCAAGGCGCTCGCCGCCGGCCTGATTGCCAAGCTGCAAACCACGGCCATTGAGGCCGCCAGGGGATTCGACCTCACCGAGGCCGCCGCAGCCGGCGGCTACGTCGCCATCGGCCTCTACAGCGTCGCCCTGCTGGTCAACGTCGCCTTGGGCTACTGACGGGCCGCTATGGGCCTTCGGCGGGGCGCCATTCGTTGCTGCCCCGCCGGCAGCAACATGATCGATGATCGTGGGCTGCCGGATGAATAATTTGTCCATGCCTCCCTTGCCGGAGGCATTTTTTTGACCTACATCATAAGCAATGCTTATTACATGCCGACCTGATAAGCAGCACTACTCTGTACATTCGGGCTCACACATCCCATGCCTGCCATGCCCCTCTCCCGCGACCCCGGAAACGGCATCGGATTTCTCATCGGCGACTCTTCGCGGATGCTCCGGCGCATTTTCAACGAGCGCATCACGCCGCTCGGGCTGACGCAGGCTCAATGGCGGGCGCTCGTCCATCTGTCGCGCAACGAAGGGCTCAACCAGGTCGGTCTGGCGGATCGTCTGGAAGTTCAGCCCATCACCGCGGCGCGGCTCATCGACAAGCTCGTCGCCGCCGGATTGGTGGAGCGGCGGCCGGATCCCAACGACCGGCGGGCGCAGCGCCTCTTCCTGACCGAACAGGCGGCGCCGATGCTGGCGCAGATCTGGGAAATTGCCGACGAAATTTACGAGATTGTCCTCGGCGGGCTCGACGCCCACGACCGCGACGCGCTGGCCGCCCTTCTCGGCCGCATGCGCTCCAATCTCACGACATTGATGCTGGATCCCGCGCCGTCCCCGCCGCGCGTTCTGGCGGAGCCCGTATCGAAGTAATCGAGTTCAGAGAAAAGCCATGTCCCTAGCCTTCGCCCCCTCCATCGACGCCGTGCGAGACACAGCCCGCCGCGTGATCAACGACCGGGCGCTGCTGCGCTCGGTCCTGATGATCGGCGTGCCGGCGCTGGCGCTGCTCGTCATCGGCTATTTCTATCTTGTGAGCGGGCGCTATGTGAGCACCGACAACGCCTATGTGAAGGCCGACATGGTTTCGGTGAGCCCCGATGTCGGCGGCCGCATCGTCGCCGTCTACGTCAAACAGAACGAGGCGGTGAAGGCCGGCGATCCGATTTTCCAGATCGATCCTGCGCCTTACAGGCTGGCGCTCGCGGAAGCGGATGCGCAGCTCGCCGCGGCGGCGAGCAACATCAAATCGCTCCAGGCAAAGTACGGGATGAATATCGCCCAGCTTTCGCTCGCGCAGTCGAACATCGACTATTACCAGCGCACCTATCAGCGCCAGTCGGCGCTCGCCAAGCGCGATTTCGCCAGCCAGTCGGCGCTCGACACGGCGCGGCATAATCTCGACACGGCCGTTCAGCTCGGCAGCGTCCTGAAGCAGAGCATCGACCAGGCCGCCGCCTCGCTCGACGGCAAGCCGGCTGCTCCGCCTGAGGAACATTCGTCCTACTTGCAGGCGAAGGCGACCCGCGACAACGCCGCGCTCAATCTCGACCGCACGACCGTGCGCGCGCCGTTCGACGGGGTGCTCGGCAAGCAGCCGCAGGTCGGCGACAACGTCGCGCCCGGCGTTCCGGTGGTCAGCGTCGTCTCGAACAAGAACATCTGGATCGAGGCCAACTTCAAGGAAACGGACCTCACCAATGTCCATCCGGGTCAGGCTGCGACCATCAACATCGACACTTATCCCGGCCACGACTGGACGGCCTGCGTCGTCAGCATTTCGCAGGCGACGGGCTCCGAGTTCTCGGTGATGCCGGCCCAGAACGCCACCGGCAACTGGGTGAAGGTCGTGCAGCGCATTCCGGTGCGCATCGCACTGGTTCCGAAAGCAGGCGATCCCATCGTCCGCGCCGGCATGAGCGTCGAAGCCGAGATCGACACCCATTCCGGGAGCAGCGCCTGCCCGCCGGCAGGCAACGCGCCATGACAGCGGCCGCCCAGCGCGGCCTCGTCACCGGCTCCATCATGCTGGCGACGGTGATGCAGACGCTCGACTCGACGATCGCCAATGTCGCCCTGCCGCATATGCAAGGCAGCATGGCCGCGACACAGGACCAGATCGCCTGGGTGCTCACCTCCTATATCATCGCCGCCGCCATCGCGACGCCGGCGACAGGGTTTCTTTCCGTCCGCTTCGGCCGGAAAAAACTTCTCGCCATTTCGGTCGTCGGCTTCACCGTCACCTCGATGCTGTGCGGCACGGCGCAGACGCTCGATGAAATCGTTCTCTTTCGTCTCGCCCAGGGTGCCTGCGGCGCCGCCTTCGTGCCCTTGTCGCAGGCGATCATGCTCGACATGTACACAATGGAGCAGCGCGGACGCATGATGGCGCTATGGGGCGTCGGCGTCATGGTGGGGCCGATCGTCGGCCCTGCGCTCGGCGGCTATCTCACCGACGCGTATAGCTGGCGCTGGGTTTTCTACATCAACGTGCCTTTCGGGGTTCTCGCCTTCCTCGGCATCATGGCCGGCATGGCGGAGGGAACCCTCGACAAGGTGCGGCGCTTCGACTGGCTCGGCTTCACGTTTCTCAGTCTGGCCATCGGCGCAATGCAGCTCATGCTCGACCGCGGCAACATCAAGGACTGGTTCTCGGCAAACGAGATCGTCTTCTACGGGCTCCTCGCCGCTTTCGCCTTCTATCTCTTCATCGTCCATTCGATGACGGCCAAGCGGCCCTTCATAGACCTGCATCTCTTCAGGGACCGCAACCTGCTGGTCGGCCTCGTTCTGATGTTCACCGTCGGCCTCGTCCTCTATGCGACGATGGCGCTCCTGCCGCCCTATCTCGAAACGCTGATGAATTATCCGGTCGTGACCACCGGCCTGGTGCTGGCGCCGCGCGGCATCGGCACGATGGCGGCGATGGTTCTTGCAGGCCGGATCATCAATCGTGTCGACATGCGCTTTCTCATCTCCTTCGGGCTGGCGCTCGCGGCCGTCTCTCTCTGGCAGATGACGCGCTTTAATCTCGACATCAGCGAGCGCACCATCGTCACCACCGGCGTCGTGCAGGGTTTCGGGCTCGGCTTCATCTTTGCGCCGCTGACGACGATATCTTTCGCGACGCTGCCGCCGCACCTCAGGACCGACGGCACCGCCTTCTACAGCCTGCTGCGCAATGTCGGCTCCAGCGTCGGCATCGCGACGGCGGAAGCCCTGGTCGCGACGCTGACGCAGATCAACCATGCGACGCTCGCCGAGCGCATGGACCCCACCAACCCGATCTTTCGTCCCGAGGCCATGCCGCGCGGTCTCGGGCTCGACAGCCCGCTCGGGCTTGCGGTCATGAACAGTGAGATCACGCGGCAGGCCGCCGCCATCGCCTATCTCGACGATTTCCGGATCATGATGTTCATGACCATCCTGGTCATTCCGCTGGTCTATCTGATGCGCCTGCCCAACATGGGCGGCACGAGCCCCGCCGCGGCCAAGGAAGAAGCCCTTCACGCCGTGATGGATTGAAACCGCGCGCGCGCCGGGCCATGTTTGGGCCAAGCGAGACACGGTTTACGAGACACGGTTTGCGAGGCAAGGGGAACGCATGGCTGTCCAGATACCTTACGTGCGCGAGATCGAATTTACCTATGGCGACGCCGACGAGGTGTCGCCGCTGATCCGCCGCGTCGTCGCCGAGAACCCGTCTGCCTTCACCTACAAGGGCACCGGCACCTACATCATCGGCCGCGGCAAGGTCGCCGTCATCGATCCGGGGCCGATGATCGAAGCGCATGTCGAGGCGCTGATGCGGGCGCTCAAGGGCGAGACGGTGACGCATATTCTCATCACTCATACCCATTCCGATCATTCGCCCGCCGCCGCGCCCTTGAAGAAGCTCACCGGCGCGAAGACCTATGGCTATGGGCCGCATGGCTCGGGCCATGCCGGCGAAAATCTCAAGGTCGAGGAAGACGGCGACATGGCCTTCGTGCCCGATGTCGAGGTCCGTCATGGCGACATCGTCAGAGGCGACGGCTGGACGGTCGAATGCGTCTTCACGCCGGGCCACACCTCCAACCACATGTGTTTCGCGCTCAAAGAAGAAAAAGCACTCTTCACCGGCGATCACGTGATGGGCTGGTCGACCAGCGTCATCAGCCCTCCCGACGGCAACATGCGCGAATACATGGCCTCGCTCCGGCTGCTGCTGGCGCGCGATGACAAAATCTACTGGCCGACGCATGGTCCGGCGATCACCGACCCGAAGCCCTTCGTCCGCGCTTTCATCGCCCACCGCGAGGAGCGCGAGGCGCAGATCATTCAGCAGATCGAGGCGGGCCACACCCGTATCAAGGACATGGTGCCGGACATGTATGCGGCGGTGGACAAGCGGCTTCACCCGGCTGCGGCGCGCTCGGTCTTCGCCCATATAGCGGGCATGGTCGAGGACGGCCGCCTTGTCACCAGCGGCACGCCCCGGCTCGATGCGGAATACCGGCTCGCCTAAAACGCCTCAACTCGCAGGCGTCGCCAGCTTCGCCTTCAGCGCCGCGAGGTAGGCGCGGATGCGGGCGGCGTTGACGCCGAGATCGCTCATGCCGATGCGCGAGACAGAGCGCACATCGACCGCCGTGCCGCCGTCCTTTTCAGCGACGCGGATTGCTATATCGTCCTTGAAGTGGATCAGCTTTGTCGTGTCCGTCGCCTCGATGAGGCCCGTCTCCGGCGTCGAGGCGACGATCTGCCAGCCCATCTCCTGAGCGGTCGCCTGTGCGGCTTCGAAGACCTTGCCCGGCTGCTC
>DASVNC010000184.1:0-18248 GCA_036384055.1 Parvibaculum sp. | reverse complement strand
TCATCTGGCGACGCCAGCGCGCCGCGCCTTCATGGCATCGCCCTTCGATTACGCGAGTCAGGCGCGCATCTTCGTTGTGCGCGACGTCAGCGCCAAAGATGTCGATCAGGTGGCCGCGGCCTATCGCGAGCTTTTTCTCGCATCGGGCGGCGGCGCGCTCGGACTCTTTACCGCGATCCATCGCTTGCGCGCCGTACAGGAGCGGATCGTCGCACCGCTCGAGGAGGCGGGGCTGTCGCTTTATGCGCAGCATGTCGATGCGCTCGACACCAGTACGCTGGTCGACATCTTCCGCGCCGAACGCCATGCCTGCCTGCTTGGCACGGACGCCGTGCGTGACGGTGTCGATGTGCCGGGGGACTCTCTGCGCATGATCGTCTTCGACCGCACGCCCTGGCCCCGGCCCGATATTTTGCACAAGGCGCGACGCGAACGCTTCGGCGGGCCGCGCTATGACGACATGCTGACGCGGCTGCGCCTGAAGCAGGCTTTCGGGCGGCTGATCCGCACGGCAAAGGACAAGGGCGTTTTCGTCATGCTCGACCCGCGCCTCCCGACCCGGCTCACCTCCGCTTTTCCACCGGGGGTAACAGTCGAGCGCGTCGGGCTTGCCGAAGCCATCGCCGGCGCACGGGCCTTCCTGTCCGGCGCACCGGCGCCTGCCCTTGCCGCCCCTGCCGCTAATCCCTAAGCTCCCCCGGCACTTACGAACCTTAAGGAAATTACATGTCGACGATCGCCCCCGAGACCGCCCTCATCTATGTCATGGTGACCATGAGCGCCGTCGATAGCGCGATGAGCGACAATGAGCTCCGCACCATCGGCGACATCGTCAAGCATCTTCCGGCTTTCCGGAATTTCGATGCTCAGCGGCTCATTCCGGTGGCGAAGGAATGCGCCGCGATTCTTCAGGAAGATGGCGGACTCGACGCCGTGTTCGGCCTCGTGAAGGATGCTTTGCCCGCGCATATGCGCGAGACGGGCTACGCGGTCGCCGTGGACGTTGCCTCGGCCGATCTCGCCGTCGGTCAGGAGGAATTGCGCCTGCTTCAGCTGCTGCGCGATACACTCGGCATCGACAAGCTGGTCGCCGCCGCTATTGAACGCGGCGCCCGCGCCCGGCATATGACGGTCTGATCATTCATCCTTGCAGGCGCCGGTTCCGGTCTTGCGAAGTTCATCCTCGACGCGGTCGTAGAATGTGCGCTGGCACCCCGCGGCGGTCGTCCTGTCCACCTCACGGTGAATGAGACCGGCCGCGATGCCGTCAAAGGCGTAAACATCCGTCGTCCTTGTGCCGCCGTTCGTCACCTGGCTGACGATTTCCTGATCGTCGGCGTCGAATTTCGGCGAGACGATGCCGTCCAGTCCCGGCGCGGCGACGAACTTCCCGTCGTCGTTCGACCAAAGCCAGTTCTGATAGACCATATTTTCGCCCGCAGGCGCTGCGCGCATGACACGCAGGTCGAGAAAGCCGTCGAAATTGAGATCGAGCACTTCGAAGCCGTTATTGGCGATCGCCGCGGGGAGGCTCGATGTCATGCCGGTCAGCGTTTCAAAGGGTGCCGTGTCGCCGGCGCGGCGGATGTCGATGCGGTCGAGAACGCGGTCGCCCGACGCCTTGTCGCTGTGCCAGACGAGCGCAAAATCGAAACTCGGCAAGCCCGGATTGATCTGGCTCTGACAAAGGATTGGCGCAGTGTCGGCAGCGTCCGTCGGCTTCAGGCAGTTGTACGTACCCTCGAACGTCTCGTCACCAACGGGATCCGCCGCCCGCGCATTGCCGGCTGCGGCAAACGCCAGCATCCATGTCATGGCGGCAACGCAGCCCCGGGAAAGCAATCTCCGCATCGACTTTTTCCCTCATTCGCCCGGCGTCCGGCAGGGGTAGGCCCGTCGCCATAATAGCCGAGGCCCGGCATTGGGAATGTGGCGTTCTTGCCGCAATCAGAAGACTGTTTTTCGAGGCTTGGGGCGTCCTATAGTCGCCAGCGGACCGGACCGGTCCCACCATTCGGGATTTCGAGATGAGCGCCTTTCTCCTTCAACATGAACCGCTTGTCCGGCTCGCCGGCTTTGCGGGCATGTTCCTCGTCATGAGTCTCTCGGAGCTTCTGGCGCCGCGGCGCGCGCTCGTCCGGGGCCGCGGGCGCTGGCGGGCCAATATAGGTCTCGCCATCGCTGGGACGGCACTCGTCCGGATCGCCTTGCCGTTCGCCGCCATCGGTACGGCCTTCTGGGCGCAGGCGCATGGCTTCGGGATTTTCGACCGCTGGAGCATGCCGCTTCTCGTGTCGTTGCCGCTGTCGCTCGTCGCGCTCGACGCGCTCGTTTATGGGCAGCATGTCGCCTTTCATCGCATCGCGCCTTTGTGGCGGCTGCACAAGGTTCACCATGCCGATCCCGACATCGACGTGACGACGGCAGTGCGCTTCCACCCGATCGAGATTCTTGCCAGCATGGTCGTAAAGATGGTCGTGGTCGCGGCACTTGGATGCCCGCCGGTTTCCGTTCTCATTTTTGAAGTGGTGCTGAACGGAACGGCGATGTTCAATCACGGCAACATAGAGCTTGGGCGAGGGCTGGACCGGATTTTGCGACTTTTCATCGTCACGCCGGACATGCATCTTGTGCATCATTCGGTGCGCAAGGACGAGCAGATGCGGAATTTCGGCTTCAACCTGTCGCTGTGGGACAAGCTCTTCGGCACCTATCGGGACGCCCCGGCGGAAGGCCGCGATGCCATGCGCATCGGTCTCGCTGAATATACAGGCGCGGAGCCGCTCTCTCTGGTCTGGAGTCTCGGCTTGCCGTTTTATGCCGTATCACCGGCGGAGCCTGTGCAATGAAGCGGCTCTGTCTGATGCGGCACGCGAAGTCGGACTGGAGCGACCCGGCCAGCGACGACTTCAATCGGCCGCTCAACGCACGCGGTCTCGTCGCCGCCGATTTCATGGCCGGTTATATCGCCAAATCGCCCTACCGGCCCGACGCCGTGCTCTGCTCAACGGCAACACGCGCGAGAGAGACCTTCATGCCGCTGGAAAAAATTCTCGGGAAAAGCGTGCCGGTGCAATATCGCGATGAACTTTATCACGCGATGCCGGACGTGATGCTGGACGAAATTCACCGCGCTCCGGCCTCGGCCCAAACGCTGCTGGTCGTCGCACACAACCCGGGGCTGGTGCTGCTCGCCATGTCCCTGGCTGAAGACCCCGATGAAGGGATCGCGGTACGTGTCGCCAACGGCGTGCCGACGGGCGGTTTCATCGTCTTCGAGTTTGACGTCGCCAGCTGGACAAATATTGCCGAAGGATGTGGGCGGACTGTTTTTTTCGGACGGCCGCGTGACCTGATGGCCAAGACCTGAGCTATCGGATGCTCTGGCCGAAATAGCGGCCGCTGATTTGCGCGTAGGTTCCATCGGCCATCATAGCCGCGAGCGCCGCGTCGATTTTGTCGCGCAAGTCTTCCTCATCCGCACGCAGGGCGATGCCCGCCCCCGCGCCGAAGTAACTCTTGTCAGTATAATCGACGCCGACAAGACGGCAGCACCGCCCTCCATCGCCACCCGAGATCCAGCTCAAGAGCGCGTTGCGGTCTGCAAAAGCGAGGTCGGCGCGGCGGTCAGCCAGCGCGGCTTCAACCGCATCGAGCGTCGGCAAGGCGACGATCACCGCGGCCGGAAAACGGCTCTTCAAAAACGCTTCATGAACCGAACCTGCCTGCACGGCAATGCGCCGTCCGGCCAGGCCGATGGCGTTTGCGGCGGCACCTTCGTTTTTCCGAGCCGCGAAATGCCCGGGCGTCGAGTAGTAGCGGCGTGAAAAGACGATTCCCCCAGGCGCGCCCACCGCTTCGCGGCCGGGTGAGGGAATGAGCATCGAGGCGACAACCACATTGGCGTCGCCACGCTTCAGCGCCGGAAGAAGCTCGCTCCATCGACGCGCTTCGATCCGGCAACTGCGATCGAGACGGGCGCAAAGCTCATGGGCAATATCAATGTCGAAGCCGACGAGATGGCCCGCGTCATCACGATAGTTGTAAGGCGGATAAGAGCCTTCGGTGAGAATGCGGAGGCTGGGCACGGGCCGCGAGGAGGGCGCCGGCGTTTCATCCGGCGCTTCGCCGCGCAGCGGGTTCGGCTCGGGCGTCACGCTTTCGTTGATCCGCATATCGGGAGCGGCGGGAGAGGTTTCGCCATTTGCAATCAAAGCACCGTTCGAAAGCCGCCAGGGCAGCGGCGCACCCTGGTAAGTGCGGGCGAGCGCACTCGCCAGAACGACAACAGCAATCAGATTGACGAAGAGAAGCAGCCGCATGGTTCCCGTTTGTCCTGAAATGGGACAAGGAGGCCGCGCCCTTCCGTGTCAAGGGAGGATCGCAACCCGTTTCCCCTCTTTCTCAGCAAGGCTCATGCCCTCCCTGCCTCTTCGGGCTGGTCCGCCTATGGAAAATCACGCTAGGCTTAACACTTCTATTTTTAGTTGTGTCCGGTTGTGTTCGGCGTCTTTTGGTGAGGCCCCAAGACATGAGCGACAGTGGCGGCGGACCCTTGGGCCACGAGCCAGCGGGAGAGAGCATATTCGCGAACGGGTTCGCGGAGGCATCCGCCCAAAATACCTGGCATGCGCCGCTGATCGGCGAACTGGCTATCGAGGCAGGCATTCTCGACCGGGATGCCATGCAGTCACTACTCGTACTGCAAAGCCGGTGGGGCACGCGGCTCGGCGACATCATGATCAGCACCGGCGAGGCGCGACCGACGGATGTCGCCCGCCTCGTCGGCGCACAAACCGGCGTGAGATACATCGATCTGAAATCCGAGCCGGCCGATCCGACGCTTGCGCGCACCGACGCGCTCGAATTCTACATCTCCGAACGCTGCCTGCCGTGGCGCAGGGTGAGGCGCGAGATCGTCTATGTCGCCGCCGATCCGGGTCGCGCGCGGGCGGCGATCGCCGAACTTGAAGGGCGTCCCTGCCCTGTTCTCGTCGCCTCGGCGCGCGATATCGATCGCGCCCTGCGCAGCCGGTTTCAGCAGACGCTGGACGAGCGTGCGCGCCTCGACCTCTTGAAAGAATTTCCGGAAAGTTCGGCAAAGCATCGTCTGACGCCGGGGCAGATATGGCTCGCCATCGCCGCATCGACCTTGACGGTGCTTGCCTATTGGCGCGCGCCTGCCGACACCGTTTTCGCACTCAACCTTTTCCTCGGTCTCTGCTTTCTGTCGATCGGCGCCGTCAGGGGAGCATCGATCTTCGTCGGACTGCTAACGCGTCCGACGGATGACCAACTCGCCTTCGAACACGAAGAGCAAGGCGCCGACGCGGACCTTCCAGTCTATACAGTGCTGGTGCCGCTTTTCCGCGAAGCGGAAGTTCTGCCCATCCTCGCCGACGCCTTGAAGCGGATCGACTATCCGGCCTCCAAGCTCGACATCAAACTTGTCTTTGAAGAAACGGACGAGGAGACATACGCGGCGGCAAAAGCACTGTCGCTGCCCGGCAATTTCGAGTTCATCCGCGTTCCCCACAGCCTGCCGCTGACAAAACCCAAAGCCTGCAATTACGCCCTGCCTTTTGCGCGCGGCGCCCATCTCGTCGTCTACGACGCGGAGGACCTGCCGGAGCCGGACCAGCTTCGCCGCGCCGTGGCGGCTTTCCGTCTCGGAGACGACAGGCTCGCTTGCGTGCAGGCACAGCTCAATTATTACAACTGGTTTGAAAACTGGCTGACGCGCCAGTTCGCCCTCGAATATGCGTCCTATTTCGATCTTCTGTTGCCGATGCTCGCCAAGTTCAAACTTCCGATTCCGCTCGGTGGCACCTCGACTCATTTCCGCACGCATCTATTGCGCGCCGCCGGCGCCTGGGATCCGTTCAACGTGACGGAGGACGCCGATCTCGGCATGCGTTTCGCGCTGCTCGGTCTCAGAACCGGCATCATCCGCTCGACGACCCAGGAAGAGGCCAATTGCCAGCTCGACAACTGGCTCCGCCAGCGTTCGCGCTGGATCAAGGGCTGGATGCAGACCTATCTGGTACGCATGCGCCACCCCATCCGGCTCTATCGGGCGCTCGGCCTTCGCGGCTTCATCGGCTTCCAACTCATCATCGGCGGCTCATCGCTTTCCAGCCTGGTGCATCCGCTGATCTATCTGTCGGCGATACGAGCGATGTCCGAGCCCGCGCTGTTATCCGAACCGGGACATCGCGCGATGATCGTCTCCTTCGATCTCTTCGTGCTCGTCGCGGGTTACGGCATCACAATGATTGCCGGCATGGCCGCCGCCGCGGGCCGCGGCCTGAGGCCGCTCATCCTGGACGCCTTAATGATGCCCGCCTATTGGCTGCTGATTTCGGCGGGCGCGTACAAGGCGCTGTTTCAATTGGCGAGCCGGCCGTTTCACTGGGAGAAGACGGATCACGGCATCAGCCGCTTCACCGCGGAACATCTCGCCAGGGTCCGTCTGGCGCGCAACTTCTCGAGATAAATTATTTCGAGCGACAACCGCTAACCTTCCACTAACGCTTTGCGACGATGCTTGACGCTCGGCCAGCCAACAGCGCGAGTATCATGCCCAATACGATGATCCCGACACCGCTCAGGGAACCTCCGGCTCCCGGCAAGGGCCCTTATGCCAAACTGGCCGTTCTCGTGGTCGAGGACACGCCGCACATGGCCGGTCTCATCTGCGGCATCCTGAAGTCGATCGGCGTCGGGCAGATCCATCAGGCGCGTACCGGCGAGAAAGCCTTGCAGATGCTTGCCGGCCATGAAATCCATATCGCCATTATCGACGATCTGGAACCGCCGCTCGACGGTCTGGCGGTCGTCAAAACAATCCGCACCGCGCAGGCCGATCTGCCCAATGCGGTGCCGGTCGTCTTTGTCACCGAACGCAAGCTCAAGAGCGCCATTATCGAGGCCCGCGACGCCGGAGTGACGGAAATCCTGTTGAAGCCTTTCTCGGCCATCCAGCTTATCGCCCGCCTCGACGCCGTTCTGGCGCGGCCCCGGCCTCTGGTGAAAAGTGCCGGCTTTGTCGGCCCCGACCGCCGCCGCCGTTCCTCGGCAGCGCAGGTCGAGCGGCGACAGGGACAGGGCGCGCCGGCGGCACGCTAACTTTTCGCTAACTTCCGCCAGCTACAATGAACTAGTCATTTTAGCGCGGCGGATTTCACATGTCCGGCACCATCATCGACGAAACGGCAACGCTGACGGAGCTTGGCCCCGATCAGCTTCGCGTACTCAACGCGCTTATCATTGTCGACAACCTGCCGATGCTCGGCATCTTCCGCACTGTGCTGAACGAACTCGGCATCCAGAACGTGCGCCACGGCAAGACAGCCCACGAGGTCGTGTCGACGCTGATGAGCAAACCCATCGACCTCGTCATCATCGACGACATGTCACCCCTCGACGGCGTCAAATTCCTGAACACTTTGCGGCGCGGCAACACCAAGCTGCCGAATGCGGTGCCGGTCATGTTCGTGACCGCCGTCGCCGCGCGCGACCGCATCATCGAGGCGCGCGACGCTGGCGCCAATGAAATCATGCTGAAACCGTTCTCGGCGGCGCAGTTGAAGGCGCGGCTGGAAAAAACCGTCAAGAAGCCGCGCGAATTCGTCGAGGCAAAAGCCTATGTCGGCCCCGACCGCCGCCGCCGCGACAGCGATGCGCCGATCCAGGGTCCCGATCGTCGCACCCGCTGATTCATTTTCGCTGAATGACTTTATCGGCATGCATCGCGATAGGTGTCGCGCAGCAGATTTTTCTGCACCTTGCCCATAGTGTTGCGCGGCAGCGCATCGACAAAAAATGCCCGTTTGGGCACTTTGTAATTGGCGATCTTCTCCTTCAGCCGGGCAAGCAAGGTCTGTTCGTCGAGTGACCCGCCTTTCCGCAAAATGACGACCGCGACACCGGCCTCGCCGAAATCCTTATGCGGCACACCGACGATGGCCGACTCCTCGACCTCCGGCATGTCGTCGATCAGCGTTTCGACTTCCTTCGGATAGACGTTGAAGCCGCCGGAGATGATGAGATCCTTGGCGCGGCCGACGAGATGAACGTAACCGTCGGCATCGATCATCGCCACATCGCCGGTTTTGAACCAGCCGCCGTCGGCGAATTCCTCCGCCGTCTTTTCGGGCATCCGCCAATAACCGCTGAAAACATTGGGTCCGCGCACCTGGAGGCCGCCGACCTCGCCCGTTCCCAGGAGAACCCCGTCATCGCTCATCACACGCGCTTCGACGCCGGGCAACGGGAACCCCACCGTGCCGGCGCGGCGCTCGCCGTCATAAGGATTCGATGCGTTCATGCCTGTTTCAGTCATGCCGTAACGCTCGAGGATCGCCTTGCCGGTGCGGGCTTTGAATTCCTCGAAAGTCTCGGCGAGAAGCGGCGCCGAGCCCGAGGTGAAGAGCCGCATGTGAGCGGCGCTCCTCGCGTTAAAATCGTCGCCGGCGAGAAGCCGCGTATAGAAGGTCGGCACGCCCATGAAGACAGTGGCGCGCGGCAAATGCGCCAGAACCTCGGCGCGGTCGAATTTCTCGAGCCAGATCATGCGCGCGCCCGCGAGCAGGGCACAGTGACAGGCAACAAAGAGACCGTGAGCGTGAAAGATCGGCAGCGCGTGAAGCAACACGTCGTCCGAGGTAAAGCGCCAGCTGTCGCGCAGCGCAATGCCATTGGCCGCAAGATTGCCGTGCGAGAGCATCGCGCCCTTGGGTTTGCCCGTCGTGCCCGACGTATAAAGGATTGCGGCGAGATCCGTGGAAGCGCAGGCGACGACAGGTACAGCGTCGCGCACCCTGGCGGCGGCTTCGGCGAAACTGCCGCGGCCTTGTATGTCGAGTGTCAGCACCTGCGCCGCGCCATGACGCAAGGCGATAGCGCGGGTTTCGTCTTCGCGCGAAGGATCGCAGACGATCAGCGCCGGCGCCGCGTTGCCGACGAGATAGTCGACCTCATCGGCGCGGTAGGCCGTGTTCATCGGCAGAAAAACAAAACCGCCGCGCAGGCAGGCGAGGTAGAGGATCAACGCTTCGGGTGACTTCTCGACCTGGACCGCGACGCGGTCGCCGCGCTTCAATCCAAGGCCGGCAACGAGGCTCGCGGCGCGCGCGACGGCGGAGGCCAATTCGTTGTAGGTCCAGCTTGCGCGGCCAATCGACCGCTCCGGCGCTTCGATGGCGATGCGGCGACGGTCTTCGGGGAAGCACATTTCGATCAGTGTATAGAAGGACGGCGGCATCTTTTTTCTCAAATCCGGATTTTCGCCTTCTTATAGCCGCTCCCGCGCCAGATTTCCCGAAACTTGCCCACGCTATGTTCACAGACGCATGGGCGGCGGCGGCGGCATGATGGCGGTCCCCCTCCCCGGAAACCGATACTTTCAGAAAATCGGAAGGCACCGCCATGATCGCACAGCTCCGGACCAGGATCGCAGACGGCTATCGGCTCCGGACGCTCTCTCGTGTGGCGCAGAAAGTGCGCGAACAGCGGCTCACCTATCTGACGCCTGCTAAGCTTTGCACGCTGGAGCGTTGCCTTCGCCGGATCGAGGCCAATAACGTCGAGGGCGACTGCGCCGAGTTTGGCGTGGCGCTGGGCGGATCTGCGATCCTGATTTCGGCGCTGATGGGACCGAGGCGCGCTTTTTCGGGCTTCGACGTCTTCGACACCATTCCGCCGCCGTCGGCGCGGGATGCGCCGGACTCACATGCGCGCTACGCCGTCATCGCCAGCGGCCAGTCGCAGGGGATCGGCGGCGACCGGTATTACGGATATGAAAATAAACTCTATGAGAAAGTCTGCCGCCACTTCTCACGCTTCGGCATACCGGTCGACGGACGGCGCATCCGCCTCGTCAAAGGCCTGTTCGAAGAAACGGTGTCCTTCCCGCCGGGCCAGGCTCTCGCATTCGCGCATATCGATTGCGACTGGCATGATCCCGTGGCGCTCTGTTTCGCCAAGACCTATGAGCGGCTGTCTCGCGGGGGCGTCATTCTGCTGGACGACTACAACGACTATGGCGGCTGCCGGACCGCAACAAAGGCGTTTCTGGCCGCGCATACCGACATGCAGCTCGTCGATGATGCGCACAACGCCGTGCTGGTGCGGACCTGACCGCCTCGCCCGTCAGGCCGTCGCGTTCTTGAGCGCAGGCGCCAGCGAGGCGCCGACTTCGCTGCCGTCCGCGAAAGTCCTGGCGAAAGCATCCCTCACGCGCCCGAAGCCGGGCGCAACACGGCCCTGAATGTTTTGTCCGCTCACGGAAACCCCATCCTGGAGTTTTATGCGAGCCGCTTCTTGCCGGCGGTTGACGCTCTTTCCCTCATCCTATGAGGGGAAAGGCCGGCATTCCAAATGAATCCGGCAGGGGACGGCAATGTGGGGATATGGAGCGGGTGAAGGGAATCGAACCCTCGTCGTATGCTTGGGAAGCATCTGCTCTACCATTGAGCTACACCCGCCTCTGGCCTTGTGTAGCGCCTCCCCGGCATGGGGCGCAAGACCCTGCCTCGCCTCGCCAAAATGTGACTATCCGGCATTCCCGCAGGTGCTAATCTTCGCCGCATGACCGCCGCACCCGCATCCGTCCTGGCCAAATTCTCGCACCCCGACATCACCGCGAAGGGCGAGACCAGGGCTTCCGTCGCCTTCCTGAAGCTCGATACCCTGTGGATCAACACGGGCACGCTCTGCAACATCGAGTGCGCCAATTGCTACATTCACTCGAGCCCGACCGACGACAGACTGGCCTATATCACGGCGGCCGAAGCCGCCGCCTATTTCGACGAGATCGCGCGGGAGGGGTTGTCGACGCGCGAAATCGGCTTCACGGGCGGCGAGCCCTTCATGAATCCGGATATTCTGGCGATGGCCGGAGACGCGCTGGCGCGAGGCTACGAGGTACTGATCCTCACCAATGCCATGCAGCCCATGATGCGGCCGCGGCTGCGCGCCGGGCTTCTGTCGCTCAAGGAGACATTCGGCGCGAAGCTCAAGCTGCGCGTCAGCCTCGATCACTACAGCGAGGCTCTGCACGATGCCGAGCGCGGCGCCGAAAGTTTCGCCAGAACGATGGAGGGACTGCGCTGGCTTGCGCGCGAGGGTTTTGCGCTGGCCGTTGCCGGGCGCACATCCTCCGGCGAAAGCGATGCCGAGGAACGCGCCGGTTATGCGGCGCTCTTCACGCGCGAGGCACTCCCCATAGCGGCGCATGATCCCGCTTCGCTGGTGCTCTTTCCTGAAATGGACGACGAGGCCGAAGTGCCTGAAATCACCACGGCCTGTTGGGGCATTTTGCATGTCGATCCGGCGAACGTCATGTGTGCAACAAGCCGCATGGTGGTGAAGCGCCGGGGCGCGAACACGCCGCGCGTCGTCGCCTGCACGCTGTTGCCGGACGATCCACAATTCGATCTGGGCGACACGCTTGCCGAAAGTCTCGGCGCTGTAAAACTGAACCATCGGCATTGCGCCAAGTTCTGTGTGCTCGGCGGCGGAAGCTGCTCAGCAGGCTGACACGTTATTTCCGGCTCTTGATCCCGATCAATGCCGATGGCTTCAACACCCCTCATGATTAAAGCGTCACGGTGGACCAGAAGCTCCCGTTGGGGTTCACCAGGAGTTGCGCGGCCGGTCCTGCCTCCCCTCCCCCTGCGGGACCGGCTGCGTATTCAACCATTTTGACTAGACCCGCCGCACCGCCGGTTCGCCTCAGCGAAAACGCAGATTGCCCCGGTTGAGGTCGGCGACGCTGCGGCACCCCATCAGCTTCATGCCGCGTTCGATCTCCTCGCGCATCAGGCCAAGCGCGCGCTCCACACCGGGCTGGCCGGCGGCAGCCAGGGCATAAAGATAGAGCCTGCCGCCCGAACACGCCTTGGCGCCAAGCGACAGCGCCTTGAGCACATGAGTGCCGCGCTGAATGCCGCCCTCGCAAATGACATCGATCTTGTCGCCCACCGCATCGACGATTTCGGCCAATTGGTCGAAGGGGCTGCGCCCTCCGTCAAGCTGACGCCCGCCGTGGTTCGACACCATGATGCCCGTGCAGCCTATATCCACCGCGCGTCTCGCGTCGGCAACGCTCATCACGCCCTTGAGCGCAAAATGCCCGCCCCATTTCGCGCGGATTGCCTCGGCATCCTTCCAACTCATCGACTGGTCCAGCATCGTGGAGAAATAGCTGCCGATCGAGGTCGCAAGATTGGTGCCTTCCTCCACATGCGTCTGGAGATGCGGCAATTCAAATTTCGGATGGGTCAGATAGTTGATCGCCCAGCCCGGCCGTGCGGCGAAACTGAACAGGCTTTTCAAGGTAAGCCTGGGCGGCGACGTAAAGCCGGTGCGGAAATCGCGTTCCCGGTTGCCGCCTGTAATGGTGTCGACGGTCAGCGCCATCACGTCGAATTTCGCGGCCTTGGCGCGCTCGATCATCGCATCGTTCAGGCCGCGATCCTTGTGGAAATAGAACTGGAACATTTTCGGCGTGTCGGTCATCGCGCCGATCTCCTCAACACTCACCGTGCCGAGCGAGGAAACACCGAACATCGTGCCGTATTTCTGCGCCGCGCGCGCGACCGCCCGCTCACCGTCCGGGTGGAACAGGCGCTGCAGCGCGGTGGGCGCACAATAGACCGGCATGGCGAGTTTCTTGCCGAAGATGGTGACCGACATATCCACCGTTTCGACGCCCGCGAGCACATTGGGCACAAGGTCGCATGTCTCGTAGGCCTCGGTATTGCGCCGGTAGGTCACTTCATCGTCGGCCGCGCCATCGATGTAGTGAAAGATGGGGGACGGCAAGCGACGGCGCGCGAGCGCGCGGAAGTCTCTGAAATTATGGCATTTGGAAAGGTTCATCGGAACTCGCTTTGGCGCTCAGAGCGGTTTGAAGTGCTTGGATAGTTTCAGGCCCTGGCGCTGATAGTTCGAACCGAGGCCTTCGCCGTAAAGCGCCGCCGGCCTGTCGGTCAGACGCTCATAGACGAGCCGGCCGATAATCTGGCCGTGCTCCAGAATGAAGGGCACATCATGGCTGCGCACCTCAAGAACGGCACGCGAGCCGTGGCCGCCCGCCTCGCGCGCGCCGAAGCCCGGATCGAAGAAGCCCGCATAATGCACGCGGAACTCGCCGACAAGGCGGTTGAACGGCATCATCTCGGCGGCATGGGTTGGCGGTATGTGGATCGCTTCGCGCGACGCCAGAATGTAGAACTCATCCGGATCGAGGATCAGGCCGGTATGGGCGCGGGCCGGCAGAGGATCCCAGAAATCGAGCACGTCGTAGCCGCCGACACGATCGACGTCGATAACGCCCGAATGCCGCTTGGCACGAAATCCGATAAGGCCCGTTTCCTTTTCCGGCTGAAGATTGACGGTGAGTGCGATGCCGCCGTCGATATCGGCTTCGCCGTCGACCAGCCGAAACTCCTCATGCAGCCGCTTCAACTCCTGATCGGAGAAAGTCGGCGTGCCGCGGCGGAAGCGCATCTGGGCAAGGCGCGAGCCGGGGCGTACGAGAATGGGGAAGGTGCGCGGCGAAATCTCCAGATAGAGATGCCCCTTGTAGCCCGCTGCCACGTGATCGAACTCAGTCGAGAAATCGGTGATGACACGGGTGAAGACGTCGAGACGCCCGGTTGAACTTTTCGGGTTCGCCGCGGCGGACGTGCGCTCCGAAAGCGCCAGCGCTTCGACCAGCGGCACGAGATAGACGCAGCCGGTTTCCAGCACAGCGCCGTCGGTCAGGTCGATCTTGTGGAGCATCACCTCCTCGACGCGCTCCATGACGCCGCGTGTCGGCCCGGGCAGGAAACTCGCGCGCAGGCGATAGGCCTCGCGGCCGAGGCGCAGGTCGAGGCTCGCGGGCTGGATCTGATCGCGTTCGATCTCACGCGAGGCCCAGACTTCCTGCTCGCGGATCAGCGCCTGAATGCCGTGGGCGGGCAGGAGGCCGGTGGCGTGCAGCTGACCCGCGCCGCGGCGGATTTCCGCGCCGTCGTGATTGGGGAAAAGGTCGTCCGCCGCTTTGGTCATGCCTGTGTCACGCCTGGAGTGCCCCTGAGAGCGCCCGTTATAAGGGCGGGCGGGCTTTCCGCCTAGACCATCCTTGACGCCCCCGCCCAATCCGCCTTAAATGCCGACCGATATCCCGTGGTGATTTGAGCCGACCGGCTTGCGGCCACGTTAAACAAACCGCTAAAGAGGTCGGGTTTCGCGAACCCCGATCCCGTTGCCGGTCGGGGTTTTTTGTTTTCAAGGCAGGCAAGCCCATGACCAAGACACTCCGCCCCCGTACCGCCGCCGTTCATGGCGGGACGCTCCGCAGCCAGTATGGCGAGACGAGCGAGGCGCTATTCCTGACCTCCGGCTATGTCTACGAGACGGCCGAAGCAGCCGAAAAACGGTTCAAGAACGAAGAGCCGGGCTTCATCTACAGCCGCTTTTCCAACCCGACGATCCGCATGTTCGAAGACCGCATGACGCTGCTCGAAGGCGCGGGCGACGCGCGGGCGACGGCGACGGGCATGGCGGCGGTCACATCGGCAATGCTCTGCTATCTCAAGGCGGGCGACCATGTGCTGTCGTCGCGGGCGCTTTTCGGTTCATGCCGTTTCATCGTCGAGGAACTGCTGCCGCGCTACGGCATCACCTCGACGCTGGTTGACGGGCGCGATCTCGATCAGTGGAAGGCGGCCATCCGTCCCAACACCAGGCTCGTCTTTCTGGAGTCGCCGTCGAATCCGACGCTCGAAGTCATCGACATTGCCGCGGTCGCCAAGATCGCGCATTCGGTGGGCGCGCTGCTGATGGTCGATAACGTCTTTGCGACCTCCGTCCTGCAGCGGCCGCTCGAACTCGGCGCCGACATCGTCGTCTATTCGGCGACCAAGCATATCGACGGGCAAGGCCGCTGCCTTGGGGGCGTGGTGTTGTCGTCGAAGGAATGGATCGCCGACAATCTGCAAAATTTCATGCGCCAGACCGGCCCGTCGATCAGTCCGTTCAACGCCTGGGTGATGCTGAAGAGCCTTGAAACGCTGGACCTGCGCGTGCGTGAACACGCGCGCAACGGCGAAGCGGTGGCGCGTTTTCTCGAAGGGCACGCCAAGGTTGCGCGCGTATTGTATCCGGGTTTGAAAAGCCATCCGCAGCACGAGCTGGCGATGAAGCAGATGGAGATGGGCGGCAATATCGTCGCTTTCGACATCGCCGGGGGCCGCGCCGCCGCTTTCCGCGTCGCCAATGCGCTGAAAGTCATCAAGATTTCCAACAATCTCGGCGATTCCAAAAGCCTGATCACGCATCCGGCGACGACGACACACCAGCGGCTGACGGTCGAACAGCGTGAAACGGTCGGCATTACCGAGGGGCTTGTGCGGTTGTCGGTAGGCCTCGAAGACCCGCAGGATCTGATCGAAGATCTCGATGCAGCATTGCGCCACGCCTGACGCAACGACTATTTGTCAGGGCAGGCCACACGCCTTTAACAGACGGTTAGCGCATTACCGATAATGTGAGCTAATCGAGAGGCCAATTTGTACGGTGCGTCTCGGCGTTCGCAGATTCAGTTTGCGTCACCGAAGCGTGCCCAGGAAGGGACTGCTCGGCGGCGTGCCAACAACGACGCTTTCGGGCAGGACAGCACGATGTACAGCGCCATGAGCCATTCCATCCGCATCCAGGTGGAACCCACCTATCTCGAGGACCAATCGGAACCCGAGCAGGACTACTACGTCTGGGCCTATCACATCGTCATCGAAAATCGCGGCGAGCGGACCGTGCAGTTGCGCTCTCGTCACTGGAAGATCACGGACGCCTCCGGCCATGTGCATGAAGTGCGCGGCCCCGGCGTCGTCGGCGAGCAACCCGTGCTGAAGCCCGGCGAGTGCTTCGAATATACGAGCGGCACGCCGCTTGCCACGCCCTTCGGAATCATGTTCGGCACCTATCAGATGGAGACGGAGCGGGGCGAAACCTTCGTGGTCGATATCCCGGCTTTCTCGCTGGATTGCCCGCACGCCGCCCGGCTGCCGAACTGACCTGCCCCCGGTAACATAACTATTTGCGACACGCTCCCTGCCGCCATGCGCCGTCGTCGGCTATGATCGCGGCTCCGCCAATGGAGCACGCCCCATGCCCGCCAAGCGCTATACCACGCGCGAGATGATCGCGAAGCTCATCTCCTTCGACACGACGAGCCGCAATTCGAACCTCGAGCTGATCGCCTTCGTCGAAGATTACCTGTCGGGACATGGCGTCGCCTCGCGGCTCATCGCCAATGAGGACGACACCAAGGCCAACCTTTTCGCCACGCTCGGCCCCGCCGACAAAGCGGGCGGCATCGTGCTCTCCGGTCATACAGACGTTGTGCCCATCGACGGGCAGGACTGGTCGAGCGACCCCTTCACCGTCGTCGAACGCGACGGCAGGCTTTATGGGCGCGGCACCAGCGACATGAAGAGCTTTGTCGGCGCGGCGCTTGCCGCCGTGCCCGATTTTCTCGCGCGCGGGCCGCAAATTCCGATCCATTTCGCGCTCTCCTATGACGAGGAAGTTGGCTGTCTCGGCGTCCGCCCAATGATCGACGCCGTCATCCGCGCGCTGCCCAAACCGCAGGTTGTCATCGTCGGCGAACCGTCCGACATGAAGGTCGTCAACGCCCATAAGGGCATCCAGTCCTACAACACGACCGTCACCGGGCTTGAATTCCATTCCAGCCAGACGCAGCAAGGCGTCAGCGCCATTCAATATGCGACCGAACTGATTTCGTTTCTGATGGAGCTTGCCGAGGAGATGCGCGGCCGGGGCGATGCCTCGGGGCGCTTCCGTCCGCCCTATACGACGATCAATGTCGGCATCATCAACGGCGGGACGGCGCTCAACATCATTCCGCGCAAATGCTCTTTCCTCTGGGAATATCGCGCCCTGCCCGGCGCCGACACGGACGAGATCGTCACCCGCTTCAACACATTCGCGGCGGAAAAAGTGCTGCCGCGTATGCGTGCGGTCTATCCGGGGGCGAATATCGAAACCGTGGTCCGGGCGCAATCGCCGGGCCTCGCGCCGATGGACGGCGATCCGGGCGAGACGCTGGTCATGAAACTCGCGCGCTGCAACTCGGCGGAAGCCGTTTCCTACAACACCGAGGCCGGGCTCTTCCAGCTCGCCGATATTCCGACCGTCGTCTGCGGGCCGGGCTCGATCGATCAGGCGCATAAGCCCGATGAATTCATCGAACTCGCGCAAATTGTCGAATGCGAGCGCTTCATGCAGCGGCTCGCCGAGCATGTCGCCGGAAACTAGAGCGGTTCCAGGAAAAGTGTGCAGCGGTTTTCCGTCAGGAACCGCGACAAAATAAATAGTTAGAGCCGTTTCGCGATTCCATGAAAATCGAAACGGCTCTAAGGCACGATCACCGGCATCATGGCGCGATTAACCTCGGCGCTGAGGCCTGCGTCGAATTTCTTCGCGACCGTCTGCAGCAGATCGTAATAGGCCTTGTCGCGGTCGTTGAGATCGGCGCTTTCAAGGATCGTCTGGAAGCCCGACGCATCGACGCTGGCCGAATAATTGGCCGAGCCGCCCGAGGCGTCGGCCGGCACGGCAACGGTCAGCGTCGCCGAGAGTTTCGCCGTCAGCTTGGTATCCTCGGGGTCACCGAAGAAGCCTTCGACGCCGCCCTTCTTGGGAAGCTGCGCGGCGACGACGCTGCCGTCGGTGATGGTCAGCGTCGCGATGCCGCGCGAACCCACCGCGACGAGGCGCGTGTCGGCCCAGCGCTGCGCGACGCCCGACGGCGTCAGCGGATGAAGCTGCTCGACATTGGGGGCGGTGCCGGGCGGATTGTAGCGGTCGTCAACCGTGATCGAGGTGACGTTGAGCTTGATCGGCTTGCCGAGGAAGCCGATGTTCGGCGCGGCGGGCGGCGGCGGCTCGGTGGCGCAGGCCGCCGGCAGGAACGCCATTGCCGCCAGCAGGGCGGCGGCGCCCATCTTCCGCGAAACAAAGCTCATTCGATGCCCTCTTTCAGTTCGTCCGGCGCGAAGAGATAGACTTCGCTGCAGAATTCGCATGTGACCTCGATGACTCCATCCTTGGCCATCCCGTCGATTTCCTCGGCGCCGAAAGAGCGCAGCACCGATCCCATGTGATCGCGCGAGCAGCGGCAGCCGAAAGCGATGTCGGAGGTTTCGTAGGCGCGGACGCCGTCTTCATGGAAG
>DASVNC010000183.1:0-11201 GCA_036384055.1 Parvibaculum sp. | reverse complement strand
GGCCGCGAACAGGCCACGCTGACCGGCAAGGCGCTGGCGAACATTCCCTTCGACCGCGCCGTCGTCTCGAGCTTTCCGCGCTCGGTTGAAACCGCCGATCTGATCCTCAAGGGTCGCGATATCGCGATCGAGCGGAATTCCGCTTTCGTCGAATTCCAGGGCGACGAGAAGACGCGCGCCCTGACCAGCCTCGACGAACTCGCCTACAGCTTTCAGGACGCCGCCGCTCCCGGCGCGCGCTATGTCGGCGGGGACAGCTTCGAGGACGTAAACGCGCGCGTCGTCGCCGCGCTCGAATTGCTGCTGGCTGAAGACCATTGGGACACGCTCGCCCTCGTCGCGCATGGCGGCATCAACCGCCTGGTCATCGGCTGGGCATTCGGCACCGGCCTCGTCACCGTGCCGATGATCGACCAGAACACATGCTGCTTCAACGTGATCGACGTCGACACGCATCCGGAAACAGGCGCGGTGGTCCGCAAACTGGTACGCGCGCTGAACACGGCGGTCTACGACATACCGAAAGAAGGAAACCACCTTCTCTCGCTCGAGCAGATCGCTCTGCGGATGAAGAAGAAAATGCCGGCCTGACGGCTCGGTCAGCGCCCCTTTACAAACTTGTCGCTCTCCGCCTGCGCTGAACGGAAATTGGTCGATAACTGGCTCTGGTCGGCGTCCGCATAGCTCGTCGCCTTGTGAAGCGCATAGGCCGTCGCATTGACTGCCTCCTTCACCATCCGCACGGCGGGCGCAGGCATCGACGCTGCCGCCCGCGCCATTTCCATCGCCTTCTCGACCACCGCGCCATCCTCGGCTATTTCATCGACGAGGCCCCAGTCGAGCGCATGAGCCGCGCTCATGCGCTCGCACAGAATGCAGATGCGCTTCGCCCTCGCCGGACCGACCAGCGTCACGAGGCGCGGCAGCGCCCCCCATTGCAGATTGATGCCAATCTTGACTTCCGGCACGTAGAGGAACGCCGTCTTGCCCATCACGCGCCAATCGAGCGCAAGCGGTAGCGCCACACCCGCACCCACCGCCATGCTCTCGATGGCGGCAATCGTCACTTGCGGCATGTCTTCCCAGGCCTGACAAAGTTTGACACCGCGGTAATAGACCTGCCGAAGCTCGAGATCGGTGCCCGCCGTGACCGCCCGCGTCGACCGCTCCTTGAGATCGATGCCTCCGGAAAAAGCCTCGCGCGTGCCCGTGAGCACAACGGCCTGCGTTTCAAGGTCGTCCTGAAAGCGCCGCGCCACGTCGGTAAGTTCGAGAATCGTTTCCTGATTGAAGGCGTTGCGGCTTCCCTTGCGGTCGAAGCGCACCAGCGCCACCGGCCCGGATTTTTCGATGCTGACGTTCTTGTAGTCCGGCATGACGAACCCTCCCCTTCCCAATGCCATCTCTCTGCCGATTGTGCCGGGAGATAGGAAGCGGACTCAAGCCCGGAACGGCTGCCTCGGCGCGGGAAGCCGGCGGAACGGATGGCGGACGGCGGCATCGGACGCGGCCGAACCGGGAGCCCGTTTCACACCTCGGTATCGTCCGCATGTGCGCCCAGTTCGGCGGAAAGCCGCCGCGTGATCTCGATCATCAGGTCCGGCTTGCCGCGGTCGAGCCCATAAACCCAGCGTGGAAAATCGAGCGGCTCTTGCGCCGCCCATATTTCATCGTGCTCGCTCGCGGGCAAAATCCGCGCCGGATCGCCGACCGCAACCCAGCCGATGGGAACCGTCGCACCCGGCTCAAGCGCCGTCCGGATTTGCACGACGCCGTTGATGCGCACTTCCGAACCGCGCCCCAGACGCGCACCGTGGAAGACCGCCGCGCCCGTGGCCACGAACACCTGGTCCTCGATCGTCGCGCCGGTGACATGCGCATTCGGCCCGATCAGGCAATTGTTTGCGATGATGCAATCGTGGCGGGCCCCGGCGCGGATGACTGCATTCTCCATCACGATGCAATCCCGCCCGATGACGATCCTGCCGCCGCTCTCGCCGATCAGCCGCGCGCCGTGCAGGACGCGCGTGCCGGGCCCGACGGTCACATCGCCGCAGACGGTCGCATCCGGCGCAACCCAGGCGGCCGGATCGATCATCGGCCGCTTTCCGGCATGTTCGATCAGCATGTCCCCTCCCCATCGAATACCGAAAGGGAAGATAGCGGCGTTTTATGCCCGCTCCTACCGCCGCCCGTCTGTGGACGCCGGCAAGTCCGTGGACGCCGGCAAGTCCGCCGGCCCGCGTTCAACCTTCGTTCTGGATCTGGCTTTTTGCTTCGGCAAGCAGCTCGTCCATCGTCCGGCGGATCTGGTGGTCCGACTGGGCGACGCCCTTGGCGTCGAAGTCGCCACGCAGCTTGCGGAACACGTCCTCGTCACCCGCTTGCTTCAGGTCGGCGGCGACGACTTCCCCGGCATAGGCCTGAGCGGCATCTCCCGAAAGGCCCATCAGCGAGGCTGCCCAAAGACCGAGCAGCTTGTTCCGGCGCGCCGCAACCTTGAATTCAAGTTCGCTGTCGTGGACGAACTTCTTTTCGAAACCGTCTTCGCGCTTGTCGAAGGTGGACATGAGGAACAATGCTCCAAAAGGCTGCCGGAAACCGGGCCAAGACATAGCGGCGCCAAGCCGCCAAATCAACCGCCGTCGCGCCTTGAGCCCGCGTCTGCGACGAATTACCTAAGTCCCTGATTTATTTTACATTTGTTTGCATCTTTCCGCCCGGCGGCCTTTCATTGTGTCCTCCGGGCTCATAGAGTAGCTTGCGCGCGAACCGAAGGGGCGATTCCCATGCCCTCCGCGTCCCTGACGCCCCCGGGGACCAACCGATTGGAATCATCGCATGAGCCGTCGCAGACGCGTTTATGAGGGCAAGGCAAAGGTCCTCTATGAGGGCCCGGAGCCGGGCACGCTCGTCCAGCATTTCAAGGACGACGCCACCGCCTTCAACAACCAGAAGCGCGCCACGATCGAGGGAAAAGGCGTCCTCAACAACCGCATTTCCGAGTTCATCTTCACGAAGTTGAACGACATCGGCGTGCCGACGCACTTCATCCGCTCGATCAACATGCGCGAGCAGCTGATCCGGGAAGTCGAGATCATTCCCTGCGAAGTCGTCGTGCGCAACGTCGCGGCCGGCTCGCTGTCGAAGCGCCTCGGTCTGGAGGAAGGCACGGCGCTGCCCCGCTCGATCATCGAGTTCTATTACAAGTCCGACGAACTGGGCGACCCGATGGTCTCCGAAGAGCACATCACCGCTTTCGGCTGGGCGACGCCGCAGGAAATCGACGACATGATGGCGCTGGCGCTGCGCGTCAACGACTTCCTTGCCGGTCTCTTCCTCGGCATCGGCATTCGTCTTGTGGACTTCAAGGTCGAGTTCGGCCGCCTTTATGAGGGCGACATGGTGCGCGTCGTGCTGGCCGACGAGATCAGCCCGGACTCGTGCCGCCTCTGGGACATCCGCACCAACGACAAGCTCGACAAGGACCGCTTCCGCCGCGACATGGGCGGCCTGATCGAAGCCTATCAGGAAGTCGCCCGCCGCCTCGGCATCCTCTTCGAGAACGAACCGAAGCGCTCGGGCCCGAAGCTGGTGAAATGACATTCGTCGCAAGACGAATGTCATCCCCGGACTTGTTCCGGGGATCCAGAACCACAAATACCGAGCTTGCGATCCTGGATTGCCGGGACAAGCCCGGCAATGACAGGAAAGCAGAAGGTAAAAGAGACACATGAAGGCCCGCATCAAGGTGATGTTGAAGAACGGCGTGCTTGACCCGCAGGGGAAGGCGATCGAAGGCGCGCTCGGCGCGCTTGGCTTCCCCGGTGTCGCCGCCGTGCGGCAGGGCAAGCTCTTCGAGGTGGAGCTGGCAGAGAAAGACCCAACCAAGGCCCGCGCCGCGCTGGACGAGATGAGCAAGAAGCTCCTCGCCAACACCGTTATCGAGAATTACGCGATCGAGCTCGACGAGAAGTAAGCATGAAATCCGCCGTCATTGTCTTTCCGGGATCGAACCGCGAGCGCGACATGCTGTCCGCGCTGGAAAAGATCACCGGAAAAAAACCCCTCGCCGTCTGGCATGCCGACAAGGAACTGCCGAAGGTCGATCTCGTCGTCCTTCCCGGCGGCTTCTCCTATGGCGACTATCTGCGCACCGGCGCCATCGCCGCCCGCGCCGCCATCATGGACGATGTGAAAAAGAAAGCCGCCGACGGCGTGCATGTGCTGGGCGTCTGCAACGGTTTCCAGATGCTCTGCGAAGCGGGTCTGCTGCCCGGCATCCTGATGCGTAACGAGCACCTGAAATTCGTCTGCCGCCACGTGAAGCTCGAAGTCGCCAATGCCGACACGAACTTCACGCGGAAATACAAAAAGGGCGAAGTCTGGCGCTGCCCGGTGGCCCACGGCGACGGCAATTATTTCACCGACGCCGAAACGCTCGCCCGCCTCGAAGGCGAGAACCGCGTCGTCTTCCGCTATGCCGAGGGCACGAACCCCAACGGCTCGCTGAACGACATCGCCGGCATCATGAACGAACGCGGCAACGTCATGGGCCTGATGCCCCATCCCGAAAATGAAATCGAGGCGCTGAACGGCGGCACCGAAGGCCGCGCTCTGTTCGAAAGCGTGCTGGAGGCCGTGGCGTGATTGCGAACGACGTGAAAATTACGCCCAAGCTCGTCGCCGAGCACGGCCTGAAGCCCGACGAATATCAGCGCATTCTCGACCTTATCGGCCGCGAACCGACGCTGACCGAGCTCGGCATCTTCTCGGCGATGTGGAACGAGCACTGCTCCTACAAATCCTCGAAAAAGTGGCTGCGCACCCTGCCGACCACCGGCCCGCGCGTCATCTGCGGCCCGGGCGAAAATGCCGGCGTCGTCGACATCGGCGACGGCCAGGCGATCATCTTCAAGATGGAAAGCCACAACCATCCGTCATACATCGAGCCCTATCAGGGCGCGGCGACGGGCGTGGGCGGCATCCTGCGCGACGTCTTCACGATGGGCGCCCGCCCCATCGCCGCCCTGAACGCGCTGCGCTTCGGCGCGCCGGAACATCCGCGCACGCGCCACACGGTATCGGGCGTCGTCGCCGGTGTCGGCGGTTACGGCAATTCCTTCGGCGTGCCGACCATCGGCGGCGAGGTGAATTTCGACGAAAGCTACAACGGCAACTGCCTCGTCAACGCCTTCGCGGCGGGCCTTGCCGATGCCGACAAGATTTTCTATTCGGAAGCCAAGGGCGTCGGCCTGCCGATCGTTTATCTGGGATCGAAGACCGGCCGCGACGGCATCCACGGCGCGACGATGGCGTCCGCCGAATTCGACAAGGACACCGAGGAGAAACGCCCGACCGTCCAGATCGGCGATCCCTTCTCCGAAAAGCTGCTGCTCGAAGCCTGCCTCGAACTGATGGCGACGGGCGCCGTCATCGCCATTCAGGACATGGGCGCCGCGGGCCTCACCTGCTCCGCCGTCGAAATGGGCGCCAAGGGCGACCTCGGCGTCGAACTTGATCTCGACAAGGTGCCCTGCCGCGAAGACGGCATGACCGCCTATGAGATGATGCTTTCCGAGAGCCAGGAACGCATGTTGATGGTGCTCGACCCCGCGAAGGAAAAACAGGCCGAAGCGGTCTTCCGCAAATGGGGTCTCGACTTCGCGGTCATCGGCTATACGACCGACGATCTGCGCTTCCGCATCAAGCGGCACGGCGAAGTCATGGCCGACCTGCCGATCAAGGAACTGGGCGATCAGGCGCCTGAATATGACCGCCCCTGGGTGCCGACGCCGAAGGCGAAAGCACTGGCGACGAGCGACGTGCCCGCGCCCAACGACATCGCCGAAACGCTGGTGAAGATCGTCGGCCTGCCCGACATGGCCTCGCGCCGCTGGGTCTGGGAGCAATACGACCACCTGATCCAGGGCAACACCGCCATCGGCCCCGGCGGCGACGCCGCCGTCATCCGCATCAGCGAGGGCCCCCAGGGCGGCACAAAGGCGCTCGCCTTCACCCTCGACGTCTCGCCGCGCTATTGCGCCGCCGACCCGGTTGAGGGCGGCAAGCAGGCGGTCGCCGAATGCTGGCGCAACCTCACCGCCGTCGGCGCCGAGCCCTTGGCGATCACCGACAACCTCAATTTCGGCAACCCCGAAAAGCCCGAGATCATGGGGCAGTTCGTCGGCTGCATTCAGGGCATCGGCGAAGCCGCCCGCGCGCTGGACTTCCCCGTCGTCTCCGGCAACGTCTCGCTCTACAACGAGACCAACGGCAAGGGCATCCTGCCGACGCCCGCCATTGGCGGCGTCGGCCTTCTGCCCGACATAGCCCTGCGCGCCACCGTCGCCTTCAAGACGGCGGGCGACGCCATCGTCGTCATCGGCGAAACGAAGGGCCATCTCGGCCAGAGCATCTACCTGCGCGACATTCTGAAACGCCGCGAAGGCTCGGCCCCGCCGGTCGATCTGGCGATCGAGCGCCGCAACGGCGATTTCGTCCGCGGCGAAATCCGCAGCCGGTCGCTGACCGCCGTCCATGACGTCTCTGATGGCGGCATCCTGGTGGCGCTGGCCGAAATGGCGATGGCGGGCGGCATCGGCGCCCGGATCGACCCGCCCCGCGACCTGCCGCTCCACGCCTGGGCTTTCGGCGAGGATCAGGCCCGCTATGTCGTCACCCTGCCCGAAGCCCTGGTTAAGCCCCTGCTGGACCGGGCGGCCAAGGCCGGCGTGCCCGCCGCCCGCCTCGGAACAACCGGCGGGGACGAATTGACACTCGGCACCGGCGCTCCCATATCATTGCAGCGGCTCAAGGCTGCGCATGAGGGATGGTTCCCCGCCTATATGGCGGCGCCCGACCTCATGGACACGCAGTAAAGGGAGACGTCGCGACATGGCCATGAGTGCCGCGGATATCGAGCGCCTGATCCGGCAAGCTCTGCCGGACGCCAAGGTCGACATTCGCGATCTCGCCGGCGATGGCGATCACTATGCGGCCAACGTCGTGTCGGCGGCATTCAAGGGAAAGACCCGCGTGCAGCAGCACCAGATGGTCTACAACGCATTGAAAGGCGGCATGGGCACCGAGCTGCACGCTCTCGCCCTGCAGACAGCCGCACCGGAAGATTGATCTACCCATTGTAACGAGCAGAGCGCGCCCGCGCGGAAGGATATCAGATGAGCGACAATCCGGTCTTCGACCGCATCCGTCAGGAAGTCAGCAGCAGTGACGTGGTTCTCTTCATGAAGGGAACGCCCGTCTTCCCGCAATGCGGCTTCTCCAACGCCGTCGTGCAGGTGCTGACCTATCTCGGCGTGCCGTTCAAGGGCGTCAACGTCCTCGAAGACGGCGAAATCCGCGAAGGCATCAAGCAGTTCTCCGATTGGCCGACGATCCCGCAGCTTTACGTGAAGGGTGAATTCGTCGGCGGCTGCGACATCGTCCGCGAGATGTTCGAGCAGGGCGAGCTACGCGACTATCTCGCCGCCAAGGGCATCGTCACCGAAGCCGCCTGACACCGGCGACGGAGAAACAAAAAAGGCCGCTCGTGAGAGCGGCCTTTTCGTTTACCTGCCGTTCAAACTACGAACGCGAATAGAATTCGACGACGAGATGCGGCTCCATCTGCACCGGATAGGGCACATCGGCCGGGCCGGGCGTGCGCACGAGCTTCGCCGTCATCTTGTTGTGGTCGGCTTCGACATAGTCCGGCACATCGCGCTCGGCGCTCTGCACCGCTTCGAGAACGACCGCGAGCTGCTTCGACTTCTCGCGCACCTCAACGACATCGCCTTCGCGCAGCTTGTAGCTGCCGATGGTGACGCGCTTGCCGTTGACCAGCACATGGCCGTGATTGATGAACTGACGCGCCGCGAAAACCGTCGGCACGAACTTGGCGCGGTAGACGACCGCGTCGAGACGGCGCTCCAACAGGCCGATCAGGATGGCGCCCGTGTCGCCGCGAAGACGCGAGGCTTCCTTGTAGACGCCGTGGAACTGCTTCTCGGAAATATTGCCGTAGTAGCCCTTCAGCTTCTGCTTGGCGCGCAGCTGCACGCCGAAGTCCGAAAGCTTGCCCTTGCGGCGCTGGCCGTGCTGGCCGGGACCGTATTCGCGCTTGTTGACCGGGCTCTTGGGGCGACCCCAGATGTTTTCGCCCATCCGGCGGTCGATCTTGTATTTGGCTTCCTGGCGCTTTGTCATCGCTGTTTCCTGTCAAAATATGGAAACGCGCCCTCCTTTGCCCTCGGGGCCTAACCCCTTGGACCGACAGGGAAAGTGGCGCTAGCGTCGCCATTTCCCACGGGTGCGTAAAATGAAAAGCGGCCCCAAACAGGGCCGGTTTCAGGGCGGGTTCTATCCCGAGGGGGTATGCCTGTCAAATGGCCTGCTATCGCTCCGGCCCCTCGCCTTTCGGCACCCGGCGGGTCAGCGCCGCGACGACGCCGCGCATGGTCCTGACCTCCTGCTCCGTCATGGCGGCCCGCTGGAACATGTTGCGCAGGTTGCGGATCATCGAAGGCCGTTTCTCTGGCGGCTTCAGGAAACCGAAGCGGTCGAGTTCGCCTTCGAGATGCTCGAAGAAGCCCAGAAGCTCTTCCTTGGTCGCCGGCCGCGTCTCCAGATAGTCCATGCGTTCGGCGGGCGTGGCATCCGCCGCCTTGAACCACTCGTGCCCCAGCAACAGCACCGCCTGGGCGAGATTGAGCGAGGCGAAAGCCGGATTGACCGGCACCATCATCACCGCGTCGGCCAGCACCACGTCGTCATTGGTGAGCCCCGTCCGTTCAGGCCCGAAAAGGACACCCGCCTTGCGCCCTCCGGCAATCACCTCGCGGAGCTTCGCCGCCGCCGTCTCGGGCGTCAGCACCGGCTTCACCATGTCGCGCGGGCGGGCCGTCGTCGCGATGACATAATCGAGCTCGGAAACCGCCGCCGCCGTCGCCTCGAAGACCCGCGCGCCGTCGATCACGATGTCCGCGCCCGAGGCCGCGGAACGCGCGCGCGGGTTGGGCCAGCCGTCGCGCGGCGCAACCAGCCGGAGGTCGGTCAGCCCGAAATTGAGCATGGCGCGGGCAGCCGTGCCGATATTTTCACCAAGCTGCGGCGCGACCAGAACGATCACCGGCGCCGCCCCGGCAGGCGCGCTGTCTTTCTTGGTCTGATCCGTTCCGGCCATGAGGGGCAAGCCTTCCGCGAGGTCTATGACGGCCGCTCAATAAGCGATTGCCTGTCTTTAATCAATTGGCGCGCAATGTTATACGAGACGTATCCCCCGCGCGCGCCCGCTCCTTGAAGGTGGCCCGCGTCCCGCCTGTTTTCCTCTCGAAGGGTCCAAGCCGCATGTCGAAGATCAAAGTCAAAAATCCCGTGGTCGATCTCGACGGCGACGAAATGACCCGGATCATCTGGAAGATGATCAAGGACAAGCTGATCTTCCCCTTCCTCGACATCAATATCGACTATTACGACCTCGGCATGGAGCACCGCGACGCCACCGACGACAAGGTGACGGTGGACGCCGCCGAGGCGATCAAGAAATACGGTGTCGGCGTCAAATGCGCGACCATCACGCCGGACGAGGCCCGCGTGAAGGAATTCGGCCTCAAGAAAATGTGGAAGTCGCCGAACGGCACCATCCGCAACATTCTGGATGGCACGGTGTTCCGCGAGCCGATCATCTGCCGCAACATTCCCCGCCTCATTCCCGGCTGGACCGAGCCCATCGTCATCGCCCGCCACGCCTTCGGCGACCAGTACCGCGCCACCGATTTCCTCGTGCCGTCCAAGGGCAAGCTGACGATGAAATGGGTGTCGGCGGACGGCAAGGAGACGAAGGAGTACGACGTTTTCGATTTCCCCGGCGGCGGCGTCGCGATGGGCATGTACAACCTCGACGCCTCGATCCGCGACTTCGCCCGCGCCTGCCTGAAGTTCGGCCTCGACCGGCACTACCCGGTCTACCTCTCGACCAAGAACACGATCCTCAAGGCCTATGACGGCCGCTTCAAGGACATCTTCCAGGACGTCTACGAAAAGGAATTCAAGGCAGAGTTCGACAAGCTGAAACTCGTCTACGAGCATCGCCTGATCGACGACATGGTGGCCTCCTCGCTCAAATGGTCGGGCGGCTATGTCTGGGCCTGCAAGAACTACGACGGAGACGTGCAGTCGGATTCAGTCGCCCAGGGCTTCGGCTCGCTCGGCCTGATGACCAGCGTGCTCCTGACGCCGGACGGCAAGATCATGGAAGCGGAAGCCGCGCACGGCACCGTGACGCGCCACTACCGCCAGCATCAGCGCGGCGAGGAGACCTCGACCAATTCCATCGCCTCGATCTTCGCCTGGACGCGCGGCCTTGCCCATCGCGCCAAGCTCGACGGCACGCCGGAACTCGAGAACTTCGCCCACACGCTGGAAAAGGCCTGCGTCTCGACCGTTGAGAGCGGTTACATGACGAAGGATCTGGCACTTCTCGTCGGTTCCGAGCAGAAGTGGCTATCGACCGAAGGCTTCCTCGACAAGCTTGCCGAGAACCTGACCAAGGCGCTGGCCAAGCAGAGCTGAGACGATGCCGATCCGGGATTACCGCCCGGCCGACGCCGAAGTTCTGACGCAGCTCTTCCACGACACAGTTCACGCGACGGGCCTGCGTACATACAGCGCCGCGCAGGTCGCCGCCTGGTCGCCCGCGCCGCCGGATGCGGCGCGTTGGCATGCCCGCATGAGCGCGCGCCACACGCTCGTCGCCGAAGAAAACGATGTCATCCTCGGTTTCGCCGAGCTCGAGGAGAGCGGCCACTTCGACATGCTCTATGTAGCGAAAGCGGCCATCGGCACAGGCGTCGGCGGCGCGCTCTGCGACGCGGTCGAAGATCGCGCCCGCGAACTCGGCATTGCGCGGCTTTTCACCGAAGCGAGCAAACTCGCAAGGCCCGTCTTCGAGAAAAGAGGCTACATGCTCGTCGCCGAACAGACGGTGACGCCGAATGGCGTCCCACTGACGAATTACCGGATGGAAAAGTTTCTGCGCTAGAGCGGTTCCAGGAAAAGTGTGCAGCGGTTTTCCGTCAGGAACCGCGACAAAATAAATAATTAGAGCCGTTTCGCGATTCCATGAACATCGAAACGGCTCTAGCCGGCAACCGCCGCGAGCGCCGCCTTGACCGAGTCGAGCGCCGCATCGGCCCTGCCGC
>DASVNC010000182.1:0-36431 GCA_036384055.1 Parvibaculum sp. | reverse complement strand
AGAAACTGGTCGCGTTTCCGCTCCGGGAAGCGCTGCACATAGCGAACCGGGTTGGTGCCGTCGGGGCGCAAGCCCCATGCTTCCGCGAGATTGAACATCTTCGACAACGTCGCCAACATGCGATTTGCGTCGTAAGGCGTTTTCCTCATGGCGTGTTGGAGTTTCATTACGTCGGCGCGCGTCACGCTTTCGACGCTCAACGCACCAATGGCGGGATTGATGCGCTTTACGATCAAGCGCCGATCCTCGCGTACGCTGCTCGGCTTCTTGTGTGGCTCGGAATGTTCGGCCAGATAGCGTTCGCAAAGTTCCGACATGGTCGGTGCTTCCCGAGCCGATTTGCGGTCCGCCGCCGGGTCTTCGCCATATTGAATGTCAGCGAGACGAAGGCGCGCGAGCTTGCGCGCTTCTTCAGGCGCGAATACGCCATGTCGGCCGAGTGTGTAGCGGCGCGAGCGTCCCTGTTTGTTTCGGTACTGGAGAAAATAAGTTTTGATGCCCGTCGGCTTCACGCGGACGCCGAAGCCTTTAAGCTCGGAATCCCATGCGAAGATTTCCTCGGAAGAGGGTTTCAGTGCATCGACGAATTGCTTGGTGAGGCGCATGACAAGGCAACAGACTGATCGTTTCGGGTAAGCACCGGGTAAGCAGATGAAGGCGAAACTCAGCGTACCCGGCCGTCGATCATGCGCAAGATAAATTATCTTATCTCATTGAAAGGATTCGTCTTTTAGTAATCCGGCGAAGCTCTGAGTAAATTGCCGTAATGCCGATTTTGGGAACTCAAAATCTGTTGCCTGCAAGGGCGTGCTGGTTCAAGTCCGGCCAGGGGCACCAAAACCGCGCGGACCCTCTTTCCTCACTCAGCGCGGCACGACCTTGCGGTAGAGATGCCAGGTCGCGTGGCCGAGCACCGGCATCACGACGATGAGGCCGGCAAAGAGCGGGATCGAGCCCGCGACGAGAGCGCCTGCCACGACAAGTCCCCAGACCGCCATCGGCACCGGGTTTTCCCGCACCGCGCGCATCGACGTGCGGATGGCGGTGTCGAGCCCGACATCGCGGTCGATCAGCAGCGGAAACGAGATAATGCTGATCGTCATCGCAAGCAGCGCGAAGAGAAAGCCGACGGCCATGCCGACGCCGATCATCGTCCAGCCCGCTTGCGTCATGAAGACGTCGTGGACGAAAGCGGCGGTCGAGACGGGGGCGTCCGGGCCCAGCGTCACGCGGTAGATGCCCCAGGCGGCGAAAAGCCAGGCGAGGAAAATCGCCACCAGCATCAGGCCAAGGATGGCGATGGCGCCTGCCGCGCGCGCATGGATCACCTCGAAGGCTTCCGTCCAGACGACCTCGCGGCCCTGTTCGCGCCGCCGGCTCATTTCATAAAGGCCGAGCGCCGCAAAGGGCCCGACGATGGCAAAGCCCGAGGCGAGCGGGAAAAGCAGCGGCAACAGGTTGTTGCTGAAGGTCGCGCGCGCCAGCACAAGGCCGATCACCGGATAGAAGACGCAGAGAAAGACGACATCGGTGCGGAAAGCGCCGAAATCGTCGAAGCCTTTTGCCAGCGCGTCCCTGACGTCGCTGACGCCGATCCGGCGAACGGCCGGCGCGGGCGAGTGAAAAGTTTCCTGAATGTGGTGAAGCGAGGGTCCGGCCGCGCTCAGGGCCGATGCGGCGGACGTAAGTTGCGCCACGCCCCATTCGATGGGGTTTCTGATCGTCATGTCCATTCCTCCCGAACATTGTTCGAGGGTCGTGGACCACGCGTGGCGCGGCGCGCTCTGAATCGTGCTTCAGATCCAGCACCGGTCACGAGAAACCCGCGACCTTCCAAGCCCGGAGATTATACGCCTGCCGGCCGCGCCCGTCGCCCCCGAAGAGGCGACGGGTGTGGGTTAGGTTAATCGCTCGCCGCAACCGGCCCGCCGCCGCTCATGGAGCGCCTGGCGCACCAGACGACGCCGATCATGGCCAGAATGAGCCAGCCGGACATCCAGAAATAGTCGTCGGAGGCCAGCATATAGGCCTGGCTCGTCAGGCTGCGGGTCAAAATGGCAAGGGCCTGCGCATCTGGAATGCCCATGCCGTGCAGAGCGGCCAGCATTTGCCGCATGGCCGGGTCGTAGAGGCTCGTCCCGTCGGCAAGCCGGCTCTGGTGCAACGCTTCGCGGCGGTCCCAGACGGTCGTCGTGATCGAGGCGGCGAAGCTGCCGGTGATGATGCGGATGAAATTGTAGAGGCCCGAGGCCGATGGGATGCGCTCGTGATGGAGGCCGTTCAGGGTGATGGTGAGCGTGGAGATGAAGAACATGCTCATGGCGACGCCCTGCACCAGCATCGGAATGGCGAAATCGACGAAGCTCGCATCGGTGGTGTAGCGCGAGCGCAGGAAGTAGGAGGTTGCGAAGGCGAGCAGCGAGAATGTCGCCGCCCAGCGCCCGTCGATGCGCGACATCATCCGCGCGGCAAGCGGCGTGAGGAATACCGCCACCATGCCGCTCGGCGCGGCGACGAGGCCCGCCCAGGTCGCGGTATAGCCGATCTGGGTTTGCAGCCAGAGCGGCAGGATGATGACGTTGCCGAAGAAGACGGCATAGGCAAGACAGGAGACGATGACGCCGAGTGCGAAGTTGCGTCTCTTGAAGAGCGACAGGTCGACGATGGGATGCTTTTCCGTCACCTCCCAGACGATCCAGACGGCGCAGCCCACCGCGGCGATCACGGCGAGGACGACGATCTGGGTCGATTCAAACCAGTCGGCGTTCTTGCCGGTGTCGAGCATGATCTGCAAGGCGCCGACCCAGACGATCAGCAGGCCGAGCCCGGTGAGATCGATCGGCAGTTTCTGCGTCGGCGTTTCGCGCGTCGCCAGCGCCCGCCAGCTGACGATGCCGCAAAGCAGGCCGATCGGCACGTTGATGAAGAAAATCCACGACCAATGCATATTGTCGGAAATGTAGCCGCCGAGAAGAGGCCCGCAGATCGGCGCCACCAGCGTCGTCATGGACCAGATGGCCAGCGCCGTGCCGCGCCTGGCGGCGGGAAAGATCGAGATCAGCAGCGATTGCGAACCGGGGATCATCGGCCCCGACACAGCCCCTTGCAGGATGCGGAAGAGGACGAGGCTCGGCAGGCTCCAGGCGATGCCGCAGAGGAAGGACGCCAGCGTGAAGAGCAGGACCGAAATCGAAAAGGTGCGCACCGCGCCATAGCGGCGCATCACCCAGCCGGTCAGCGGCAGCGTCACGCCGTTGGCGACGGCGAAAGAGGTGATGACCCAGGTGCCCTGGTCGGTGCTGGCGCCCAGATCGCCGGCAATCGTCGGCAGCGAGACATTGGCAATGGTCGTGTCCAGCACCTGCATGAAGGTGCCGAGCGCGAGCGCCACCGAGGTGAGGGCGAGCGCGCTGCCCTGGAGCGGCGCGGGCTCCGGACGAGCGATCTGGGCGCTCACCGGACGCTCTCCGCCGTCATCGTCGTCGAGCCGCCATTGTCGGCGACGATCCGGTCGATCAGCTTTTCAACCGCCGGGTCGCCGCCGTCGCTCGGCCGGGTCGGCATCGGACCGGAGCGGACTTCCTCGGCGATCATCGGGCCGGAGGTGTCGCGGACATCGACCGTTGCGCTGATCGAGAGGCCGACGCGCAGCGGATGCGCCTTCACTTCGTCGGGGTCGAGCGCGATGCGCACGGGCAGCCGCTGGACGATCTTGATCCAGTTGCCGGATGCATTCTGCGGCGGCAGCAGGGCGAAAGCGTTGCCGCTGCCGGCGGAGACGCCGACGACGCGGCCGTGATAGGTGACGCTGCCGCCGTAGATGTCGGAGCTGATTTCGACAGGCTGGCCGACCCGCATCCGTTGCAGCTGCACTTCCTTGAAGTTCGCGTCGACCCAGACGTCGCCGAGGGGAACGACCGCCATCAGCGCCTCGCCGGCGGCGATGTGCTGGCCGATCTGCACGGTGCGGCGGGCGACGATGCCGTCGACGGGCGCGACGATATGCGTGCGGCGAACGCCGAGCGAGGCGTCGCGGACATGGGCGGCGGCGGCAAGAACGTCCGGGTTGGTGGCGACCGTCGTGCCTTCAATGGCGGCGCGGGTCGCGTTCAACTGTCCGTGCGTCGAGGAAAGCGCCGCCTCCAATGAGGCAACCGTGTCGCGGGCATGCGCCAGTTCTTCGCCCGAAATGGCGCCGTCGCTTGCCAGCGAGGCGCGGCGCTTCAGATCGGCTTGGGCTTGATGCAGCGCGACTTCGCGCTGCTCGATTTCGGCCGACAGCGCGTCGGCCTTGGCGAATTGCGAGCGAACCTGCCGGACGGTGCGGGCGAGATCGGCCTCCGCCGATTGCAGCGCGATGGCGACGCTCGACGGATCGAGCTCGACCAGCGGCTGGCCGCGCTTCACGGCCTGGGTGTTGTCGGCATGAAGCGAGAGAACCGTGCCCGGCTGCTCGCTGGTGATTTCGACGATGTCCCCGGCGACATAGGCGTCGTCGGTGCTCTCGAAGTAGCGCGAATAGGCGAGCCAGTACGCGCCATAGACAAAGAGACCGAGTGCGACGACGACGGCGATGCCGGCGATGCCCCGGCGGCGGAAGTTGGATGAGTGGACATCGTATGTCATGGCTTTATTCCTGGGGGGGACAAGTTACTGATTGGCCGCTGCGACTTGTGCGGGCGCGGCGCGGGGCGCCGCCGAGGCTGTTTTGGGGGCAGGCGTGAAGTCGCCGCCGACGGCGAGAAGAAGCTGGACGCGGTTCGTCGCCTGCGCGGCGGCCAGCGTCGCGTGGCTCTGGCGCGCATCGAGGAGAAGCGTCTCGGCGCTCAGCACCGAGAGGTAGGTCGAGAGGCCGGCGCCATAGCGGCGTTCGGCGAGGCGATAGGCTTCCGACGCCGCGTCGAGCGACTGCTGCTCGTCGGCCGCTTCGCTCGCCAGCGCGCTGATCTCGGTCACGCGGTCGGCGACCGTGTGGACGGCGCCGAGCACCGTTCCGTTATAGCCTGCGATGGCGTCGTCAACTTCCGCCGTCGCGCCGATATATTGCGACTTCAGATTGTCGGCGTCGAAGATCGGCAGATGAATCGCCGGGCCGACGCCGAAGGCTTCCGACGGCGACTTGAAGAGCGAATCGAGACCGATGGCCTGAAAACCGGCAAAGGCGGCGAGGTTGATGTCGGGATAGAAGGCGGCCTTGGCGGCCTTGCGCCCGGCGAGCGCGGCCTCGATGCGCAGCCGCGAGGCCAGCACGTCCGGCCGGCGGGCCAGAAGGTCGGCCGGCAGCGCGGCGGGCAGAGGCAGCGCCGCCTCGAGGTTCAGATGCGGACGGCGGATGCCGGCATAGGCATTGGCGCCGAGGCCGGCGAGCGCCGCCACTTCATGCGTGGCGAGGTCGCGGTTGCTTTCGGCTTCCGTCTTTGCGACGCGGGCCTGAGCGAGCAGGGCTTCCGCTTCCCGGATCTCGACCTTGCTGTCGATGCCAGACGCCGTGCGCTGGCGCGTCAGATCGAGAATGTGTTGGCGCTGCGCTTCCGTTTCGGTGGCGACATCGGCCAGCACATAGGCGCGGTCTAGGCCGATATAGGCCTGAGCCAGCGCGCCGGCGATGGCGAGCCGGGCGCTTTCGGCGTCGAGCCTTGCGGCGTCCGCATTATCGCCTGCCTGCGAGACGAGCGCGGCCTGCTTGCCCCAGAAGTCGAGGTTCCAGGTCAGGTTCGCCTCCGTTGAGCCGATCCAGTTCCAGTTGCCGGCGAAGGGCGGCGGATAGATGTAGGTGCCGCTGAACTTCTGGCGCTGTTCCTCGGCGTTGACCGAAACCTGCGGCAGGCTCTGCGACCGGGCCGTCGTCACCCGGGCTTCGGCGCCGCGCATGCGGGCCAGCGCCTCGGCGAGCGTGGGGTTGTGGGCCAGCGCGTCGTCGACCAGCTTGTCGAATTGCGGATCGCCGAAACTCTTCCACCAGGCCTTCGGCGCGGCTGGCGCCGACGCCGCATTGAGACCCACATCGGCGGCGGCCAGCGGCGTCTCGCGCGGTGCGTCCGAGGGCGGGATAACGCAACCGGCCATCAGCAGGCTCGACAGCGCCGCGATCATCACACGATAGGTCATGGCATCAACTCCGGCCCTGCTCTTTTTGTTCGGTCTTGCCGTCCATGCTTTCCAGCCGGACGACCAGCTTGGTCATCAGGCGAACCAGCGCGTCGGCTTCCTCGCGGGTGAAATCGCCGACGACCTGGTTCAGGAAGTCCGCGACATAGGGGATCAGGCTTTCGACGGTGCGCGAGCCTTCCGGCGTCAGCTTCAGGCGGACGACGCGGCGGTCTTCGGTGCAACGCCTGCGATCGACGAGGCCGCGGGTCTCCAGCTGATCGAGGATGCGCGTCATCGCGCCGCTGTCGTGGTGGAAGCTGCGGGCGATGTCGGCGCAGGTGTCCGCCAGCCCGTCGCGCAGATGCATCAGCACCGCCCATTGGGCGAAGGTGAAACCGTGGTCCGCGAAAAGGTCTTCGAGCTTGGGTGTCAGCAGGTTGTCCGCCCGGCGGACGAGGTAGCTCACGGCCGATCTGGCCTTGTAGGTCTCTGGACGGTAAAAGGGTTTCGCCATTTCCCTGCCTCGACAATCATTGCCTGGGCAGGCATATGGAGGAAGGGCCGTCATTCGTCAAGGCGCACCCAGCTCATATTTCTGGTAAAATACCGGCTCTTTCCGGTCCTTTCGGCCGCTCACACCGAGGTGTCCCTTGTCCACCCCGAGCCTTCGACGCGTCCTGACGCTCTGGCCGCTGATTTTCTATGGTCTGGGCGTCATCGTCGGCGCCGGCATCTATGTCGCCATCGGCTCGGTCATCGCGCGGGCAGGCGACGCGGCGCCGCTCGCCTTTCTGCTCGCCGGCGTCGTCGCGGCGCTCACCGGGCTTTGCTATGCGGAGCTTGCCGGGCGCTTTCCGGAAGCCGCGGGCGCTGCCGCCTATGTGAGGCGCGGCTTCGGTTCGGACCGCCTGTCCCAGATCGTCGGCGCGGCAATGACTTTTGCCGTGGCGATTTCAGCCGCGTCGATCGCGCGCGGCGCGGTGCTCTATCTCGTCATGCTGGCGCCGCTTCCGGTGCCGCTGCTGCTGGCGGCCCTGATCGCGGTTTTCACGGCGGTGGCGCTTCTCGGCGTCCGCGAAAGCGTCGGCCTTGCCGCCGCCATCGGCCTTCTGGAGATTGCCGGCCTCATCGCCGCGACCGCGGCGGGGCTGATGGCCACCACCGATTTTCATCTGGGCCATTGGCCAGAGATCGACTGGAGCGCCTGGCCCGGGCTTTTTTCAGGCGCCTTCATCGCCTTCTTCGCCTTCATCGGCTTCGAGACGCTCGCCAATCTGGGCGAGGAGGTGAAGGATCCCGCTCGCACGCTGCCGCGCGGCATCGTCGGCGCGGTCGCCGCAAGCATCGTCCTTTACATCGCGGTGTCTTCCGCCGCCGTGCTCGCCGACCGGGGGCCGGACAATCCGCTCATCGGCCTTTTCGAGGGCAGGGCAGCTTCGGTTTTCGCGGCGGTCGGATTTCTGTCCGTCGCCAACGGTGTGCTGGTGCAGATCGTCATGCTGTCCAGGCTCTTTTACGGCATGGCGCGCAGCGGGCAATTGCCGGCATGGCTCGGCCGCATTCACGCCCGCACGCGCACGCCCGCCGGTGCGACGCTGGTGGCGGGCGCGATCGTGCTTGCCGCCGCACTTCTGGTGCCGTTCGAGCGATTGCTTGTCTCGGCGAACGCGCTGACGCTGCTGCTATTTGCGGTGGTGGATATGGCCTTGTGGCGCGTCAAGCGCAAGGAGCCCGCAATGCCGGGCGCCTTCACGGTGCCGGCCGCCGTTCCGCCCATCGCGGCGGCGCTTTCGATCGTTCTGATGTTGTCGGAATTGCTCGGCTGATCTCACCGCCGGCCGGGCGGGCGCCCGGAACCTTGCCGTCGCGCCTATTCTTTCCGGCCGTCCACATGGTCGTGCAGCAGCTTTGCAAACCACAGACGGAAGCGGGCGATGCCGGCCTGGTCGAGACCGGCTTCCTCGGCCAGATAGCGGCCGATAATGGCGTCGCCGAAAGCGGCGTTGGCCGTCAGCATCGACATGAAGAGCGTGTCTTCGCGGTCGGGCGCGGGCGCGCCGGCCTCAGCCGCGCCTTCAATACGCCGCTGGTGCAGTTCGCCGGCGATCTCGGTCATCAATGCGCCCGAGGGGCCGCTGCTCTGTGCCCGGCCGGTCAGCAGCATCCAGGAGAGAAGCCGGGCGGTGCCGCGGTCGCTCAGTGCCTCGAAGACATTGCCGATCAGCTCGTTGGCTTCCGCCTTGGTATTGTCGCCGCTTTTCAACGCCGCCAGCATCTTGTCGCGCAGCTGCTCGGAGGTGCGGGCGATCAGCGCGCTGACCAGGCCCTCGCGGCTTTCGAAGTGATGCAGGATCGCCGGATGCGAAATGCCGACGTCGCGGGCGATATCCTGAAGGCGGATACCCTCCGGCCCCTGGGTCGCCAGCCGCTCTTCGGCGGCGTCGAGGATCAGACGGCGCGCCTCTTCGGCCGAGCGCCGGATTCGCTTCGGCTCACGCTTGATGTCCGGCGCGGTGCCGGCGTTCCGCGGCGGGGTGCGCAGGCCGGATTTGGCGACGCTACTCAATTCGGGCATCCTCTATTTTATATTGACATCAATGTAAGTAATGCCTATGTTGATATTCACAGCAACCCCGGCTGGGGCATCATAGCAAGGGTAACGACCCCATGACGACCGCTCAGGATGCGACCAATAACACCACGTCGTTTGCCGGCGCCCGACCGGCGCCCGTGAAATATGCGCGCAAGCGGATCGAGCCTCTCAAGGCCTGGCGCGCCATCAAGGCGCTGATCGCCGATAAGGAAGATACTGGCCAGGTCTTCAAGATCATCGACGCGCTTTCGGGCGGCGCCGACGAACGGATGTACGACCGCTTCATGAAAACCGAAACGGGCCGGCGCGTCGTCGCAGAAAAGCGCGATCTGATCAAGCTGCTCAACGATCGCGAACGTCTGAAGCGGCTGCCCGAAGGCACGCTCGGCCGCAGCTATTACGAATTCATGGCCGAAGAAAATCTCACCGCCGACGGCCTCGTCGCCGCGAGCGAGGAAGCGCCGCGCCGTGCCGACCGTCCCGAAGGGGCGTTGGTTTTCGGCGATCGCATGCGCGACAGCCACGATCTCTGGCATGTGACGACCGGCTATGGCCGCGACGGCCTCGGCGAACTCGCGCAACTTTCTTTTTATTACGCTCAGACGCGCAATCGCGGCATCGGCTTCATCGTGCTGATGGGCGCCCGGGTCGCCGCCAGGGAAGCCAAGGGCGTCGGCGTCTGGCGCGCCGTGCGTGAAGGCTACCGCCTCGGCAAGAAGGCGAGCTGGCTTCCGGCCGCCGACTGGGAGGCGCTTCTCGACAAGCCGGTCAGCGACGTGCGCGCGATCCTCGGCATGGGCGAGCCCGTGATCTACCGTGAGATTGAACCCATCACGTCGTCGATCGAAAAACAGGTCGCGGGCGGGCAGAAGATGGCCGCCTGACGGGCTCGCCCGCCTCGCCAATCCTGATATGTTGAATGCCCCGGGTCTTATCCCGGGGCATTTTTCTTTCTGCGCGGCTTTGGGGGCCCTCGCTTGATTACCGTTTACGGACTGAAAAGTTGCGACACCTGCCGCAAGGCCCTTGCCTGGCTGAAGGACGAGAAGCTCGCGCACAAGTTTCACGATCTCAGGGCCGACGGCATATCGGCGACCGAGATCGCGCGCTTCGCCAGGGCGGCCGGCTGGGAAAAACTTCTCAACAAGGCGAGCACGACCTGGCGCGGCCTTGCCGACAAGGACAAGGACGGCGTCACCGAGGCGCGCGCCATTGCGCTGATGGCGGAACATCCCGCGCTCATCAAGCGGCCGGTCTTTGCGGCGGGTGCCAGGATCGTCGTCGGCTTTCGCGACGCCGAGAAAGCGGCGTTGAAGGCGCTCTCCAGATGACGGCGAGAACCCGCACCGCGCCGATGCTGACGCTGCCCATCACCACGCCGCGGCTGGCGCTGCGCGATTTCCGCAAGAGCGATCTCGAAGCGGTGCATGCCTATTCCTCGCGCGAGGAGGTCGCGCGCTACATGATCTGGGGGCCGAACACGCTGGCGCAAAGCCGGGGCGCGATCCTCGGCTTTCTCGAAGACCAGCGCATGCGTCCGCGCACCATCTACGATCTCGCTGTCCTGCTCCGGCCCAAGGGACCGCTGATCGGCGGCGCGGGCCTGCGCATCATCGACGCCGACAACCAGACCGGCGAGATCGGCTACACGCTCCATCCGGACTACTGGGGCAACGGCATCGCGGTCGAGGCGTCGCGCGCGCTTCTCGATGCCGGCTTCAACGAACTCGGCCTCCGGCGCATCGTCGCGGTCTGCGACCAGCGCAACAAGGCATCGGCGCGGGTGATGGAGAAGCTCGGCATGCGCCGCGAAGGCGCCTTCCGCGCCTCCAAGCTCATTCAGGACGGCTGGCGCGACGAGTATCTCTACGCCATTCTGGCCGGGGAATTCCGCTAGAGCGGTTTTAGTATTTTTCGTCCGGATTTTCGCCGCGCCGGATCAGGAATTCGACCCAGCCGCCGCGGTCGCGCGTTTCGACAAGCTCGTGGCCGGCTTGGGCGCAGAAATGCGGCACGTCGATGCGCGAGACGGGATCGGTGGTGAAGACGCGGAGGAGCGCGCCGGGCTCCAGGTTGAGCAGCCGCTTGCGGGCCCGCAAGACAGGCAGCGGACATTGCTGGCCCATCACGTCGAGAACGATCTCGGGCGTCGGTGTCGCTTCAGAATGGGGTGTTTCGTCCATCGTTCCTCGCTCGCGGCCGGATGATGGGGATAAAAATGCGGCTTGTCATCCGTTGCGGCCGGTTTCTTGACGGTTACGTTACCGGACGGGCATAAAACATTTGGCACGCGTAAAAATGCGGCCCGAGGGAACGGAAACGTCATGGGTATCTTCAAGCGGATCAGAAACGAGATCATCTATCTCCGGGCGGCGCTCCGTTCCCTGAAGAGACTTGGCGACATCTACAAAACGCCGAACCGCACTTTCGTCGATACGGTCGAGGCGCTGGCGGCCGCGAAGCCCGCCAACATCGCCATCTATTTCGAGGACCGGAAGCTCACCTATCGCGACTACAACGAAGCCGCCAACCGCTATGCCCATTGGGCGCGCGCGCAGGGCATCGGCCGGGGCGATGTCGTTGCGCTGATGATGGAGAACCGGCCGGAATATGTCATCGCCTGGCTCGGGATTCTGAAGGCGGGCGCGGCGGCGGCGCTCGTCAACACCAACCTCGTCAAGGGGCCGCTTGCCCATAGTCTCAACATTTCGGGCGCGCGGCATCTGGTGCTCGGCGCGGAGCTTGCCGAATCTTACGCCAGCGCCATCGACCAGCTCGAACATCCGGTGCAGGTCTGGGCGACGGGCGGCGCCGTCGCGGGCGCGCAGAACCTCGATGCGGCGCTCACCGGCCAGCCGGCGGAAAATCCGCCGGCCGAGATCCGCAAGGAGCTGACGCTCAACGACAATGCGCTCTTCATCTATACGAGCGGCACGACGGGCAATCCGAAGGCGGCGCGCATCCCCCATGCGCGGCTTCTGACCATGATGGTCGGCTTCTCGGCGGCGGCGAATGCGACCGAGAAAGACCGCATGTATTGCGTGCTGCCGCTTTATCATTCGGCGGGCGGCGTCTGCGCGGTCGGCACGGTATTCACCGTCGGCGGCGCTCTCATCATCCGGCGCAAGTTTTCGGCGCGGGAATTCTTTCCCGACTGCGTCAAGTATCAGGCGACGCTGTTTCAATATATCGGCGAGCTTTGCCGTTATCTCCTGAACAGCGAGCCGCAGAAAGGCGAGCGCAAGCACAGGATCAGGCTGGCGGTCGGCAACGGGCTTCGCCCGGAAATCTGGCCGGCCTTCCAGAAGCGCTTCCGCATTCCGCGCATCATCGAATTCTACGGCGCGACCGAAGGCAATGTGGCGCTGCTCAATTACGACGGCACGGTCGGCGCCGTCGGCCGCATTCCGGCCTGGGCGAAAAAGCGGTTCAATGTCGAACTGGTCCGCTTCAACACCGAAACCGAGACGGTTGTGCGCGGGCCGGACGGCTTCTGCATCAAATGCGCGCCGGGCGAAGCGGGGGAGGCCATCGGCAAGATCGTCAACGATCCCAACGCGCCGACGGGCCGCTTCGACGGCTATGCCAAAAAAGAAGAGACCGAGAAGAAAATCCTGCGCGATGTTTTCGAGAAGGGCGACCAGTGGTTCCGCACCGGCGATCTTTTGAAGCAGGACAGGCTCGGCTACTTCTATTTCGTCGACCGCATCGGCGACACGTTCCGCTGGAAGGGCGAGAACGTCTCGACGGCCGAGGTGTCGGAGGCGATCTCGGTTTTCCCCGGCGTCAAGGAAGCCAATGTCTATGGTGTCTCGATCCCGGGCACGGACGGCCGGGCCGGCATGGCCTCCATCGTCGCCGAGGGGCTGGACCTCGACAAGCTGCGCAAGCACATCGACAAGGAGCTGCCTGAATATGCGCGCCCGCTTTTCGTGCGTCTCGCGCCCGAGATGGAAACGACCGGCACCTTCAAGCAGCGCAAGGTCGAGCTTGTGAAGGAAGGCATCGATCTTTCGCAGATCGCCGATCCGATCTATTTCAATTCGCCGACCGAAAAGAAATTCGTGCCGCTCGACCGCGATCTTCACGACCGAATCTGTTCGGGCGCTTACAAACTTTGACATGAAAAAGGGCGGCTCGATCAGCCGCCCTTTCCACATCCGATCTTCCGAGGTTTACTGCGCGGCGTCCGGCTTCTTGCCGAGGCCCATCGCTTCGAGGATTTCGGGCCGGATGTTCTCCGTGCCCTTCTTCTCGATGTGCTGGGCGACGCGCGCGCCGACTGCCATCATCGCCTGACCCATGAAGGTTTCGCGATTGTTCTTCGCCCAGTTGAGCGAGGCATCGCGGGCGGTGTTGGCTTCCTGGAAATGCGGGAACACATAACGCGCCATCATCTCATAGGACTTCTTGGTGTTTTCGAAGTCGGCCCAGTTGTGCGCCATCTGCAGGAAAGCGCCGAAGCCGCCCGACTGCTGCTGCAGGCGCCGGATTTGCGCAACGGCATCGTCCGGCGTGCCGACGACGGCCATGCCCGATGCGATCAGCGCATCGACCGGATCGGAGCCGTCGGTCGGGGCGAGCGGCAGCGCCGCCACTTCGCGGAAGTAGAAGAGCCACTTTTCGAGGCCGAAGCGGACATTCTCGCGTGCCTTCTCGCGGGTCTCGGCAATGTGGACCGGACCGACCAGACGCCATGCGTCGCGATCGACCGACTTGCCGCTGTCCTTGGCCGTGTCTTCGCAGATCGCCCAGTTGGTGGAGAGTGCGTTGAAGCCGCCGGCGGAGGTCGCGCCGATGGAGAGAAGGCCGACGCCGTGGCGGCCGGCCGCCGTTGCGCCGGTCGGCGAGACCTGGCTTGCAACCGCGATCTCGACGCTCGGGCGCGAATAGGGCGTCATCTGCAGGCGCGCATCGTTGAGCGTGAACCAGTCGGTCTTCATGTTCACGGTTTCGCCGCGTAGCAGCGGCACGATGGCGTCGAGCGCCTGATCCATCATGTCGCGCTGTTTGGCGACTTCGATGCCCATCATGAAGGCGTCGGAGGGAAGCGCGCCGGGGCCGACGCCGAACATCACGCGGCCGCGCGTGATGTGGTCGAGCTGGTTGATGCGGTCGGCCAGCATCAGCGGGTGGTGATAGGGGAGCGAGGAAACGCCGGTGCCGAGTTTGATGTGTTTGGTGCGTTCGGCGACGGTGGCGATGAAGACCTCGGGCGAGGCGATGAGCTCGAAGCCCGCCGAGTGGTGCTCGCCGATCCAGGCTTCGTCATAGCCGAGCCTATCCATGTGCTGGATCAGTTCGATGTCGCGCTCGAGCGCCAGCGTCGGATTTTCGTCCAAGGGATGGAACGGCGCGATGAAAGCGCCGAAGCGCATCTTGTTTCCTGCCATAGGGTTCTCTCCTCTGTCGCTATTCTTGCTTTTGTGAATTCGTCGGTTCCATCGAAACGCGGCGTTCGTTGCTATTGAATCCTCAGGCCTTCCTTTTTTTCAGACCGTTGAGCTGGAAATCGAGAAGGCCGATATTGATGTTCTCTGTGTCCGCGGTCGGGTTCTGCGTCCACCAGGCGGTGAAGGCGCCCCATGCGGCGACGAGCGCCACGGCGGCGATTTCCGGCGCGCAGTCGCTGCTGAATTCGTTGCGCTCCTGACCGCGGCGGATGATCCGCGTCACGAGGTCGACCACACTTTCATTGACGTCGGCGGCCTTGGCCAGCATGGCCGGCTGATCGAGAAACTCGCGCAGCATCTTGTGCATCACGGGCGCGTTCATCTCCCAGGATTCGCGCAGCACCGAGACGAGGAACAGCAGTTCTTCCTCGGCGCTGCCCGAATAACCCGCCAGGCGCCCGGCAAGCGACTGGGTGATCTCGTCGTTGAATTCCTTGAGAAGCGCCGCCTTGTTTTCGAAGTGCAGGAAGAAAGTCGCCTTGGCGACGCCTGCGCCGGCGCTGATGTCTTCGATCGTCACGCCGTCATAGCCGCGCTCGGCAAAGAGGCTCATGGCGGTGCGATAGATTTCGCGCCGCGTCCGCTCCTTCTTGCGGGCGCGTCTCGTGCCGCCCGTCTGGCCGCCGTCTTCCATCTGTCCAAGCTCGCTGATGGCATCCTCCCGCTTTTGTCGGCTCAAAAATAGACCGAAGTCCAATTTCCACCAAGGGGCTGTTTCCGAGGCATTCGCACTTGCCGTTGCGGCGCCTAGGGTTAATACCCTAAAACAGGCCCTAACAAAAAGTCATTTGCGATAAAATAGGGAGGAGAAGCGGATGGGACGTGTAAACGGAAAAATTGCGCTCGTGACGGGTGCAGGCAGCGGCATCGGCCGTGGCGTGGCTCTGGCGCTGGCGGCGGAGGGTGCCAAAGTCGTCGTCACCGATGTCGATGACAAGGGGAACGCCGAGACGGTCGCCCTGGTCGCCAAGGCGGGCGGTGTCGCGACGGCGCTCCATCAGGATGTCACCAGCGAGCCGCGCTGGGCCGAGGTCGTCGCCGAGATCAAGAAGACGCATGGCGGGCTCCATGTCCTCGTCAACAATGCCGGGATCGGCATCGCCGCCGACATCTTCCAGATGGCCTATGCCGATTGGCAGAAGCAGATGGCGATCAATGTCGATGGCGTTTTCTTCGGTGTGAAACACGGCATTCCGCTGATCGCCGCCTCGGGCGGCGGTTCGGTCATCAACATGTCGTCGGTGGCGGGCCTGCGGGGCGCGGCGGGGCTTGCCTGCTACAGCGCCACCAAGGGCGCGGTCAGGCTTTTCACCAAATCGGTGGCGCTCGAATGTGCGCAGGCGAAGATGAATGTGCGCGTCAATTCCGTGCATCCCGGCATCATCGACACGGCGATCTGGGAGAAAATTCCGGCCAATGGCATGGGCGCGCTGCCGGTCCTGCCCGGGCAGGAGGGCTCCAACACGGTCGATCCCAATCTCATCGCCGCCATGGGAGCGCCGCTCGGCTATATGGGCCTTCCGTCCGATGTGGCGGCCGGCGTCGTGTTCCTGGCGTCGGATGAATCGCGCTACGTGACGGGCAGCGAGCTGGTCATTGACGGCGGGTTTACAGCCTTCTGAAGCCCGCCCACGGGAATGAAAAGGCGGAGGCTGAAACCTCCGCCTTTATTCTTTCGCGGCGTGGCGTCAGTTGACGACGTGCCAGCTTCCATCCGGCTCCTGGCAGGCGGTGCCGTAGGAGTTCTCGTAGTGACCGCCGACGCGCACCGTCGACTGGTACTCGCGGCAATACTGGCCGTTATTGGCGCGATAGACGTCGGATGTCGGCACGGCCTGAACCGGCTGCTGATAAACCGGCTGGGCGTAAGCGGGCTGCATATAGACCGGCGGCGGCGCATAGACGACCGGCGGCGCGTAGTAGCCCGGATACCAGGGGCGGTAATAGCCGTATCCATAGCCATAGGCCGGAAAGAGCGGGAAGCCGAGGCCGATCCCGATGCTGACATGGCTATGCGCTTCAGCGGGCGTCGTCACGGCGCTCATGCCGGCGGCGAGGCCGACTGTGGCGACGAGCGCCAGCGAAAGCTTCCTGGCCGTCTGAGTGAACTTCATGACCGATCTCCAAAATAAGAGAGTTCGCGCCATTATACGCGTGACGGTCTCCGGATCGTCGCGCGCCAAAGATTAAATTTGCGGGATTTTCCCCGATTACGCGGTCTCGCGGATCAGGTTTTCATCACGAAAAAGCCGGTGCGCGGGAAATGCACCACGACGTCGCCGACACGGGCGTCGTTGCGCTTGATCGCGATATGCTGGGCCGACGACGATACGAGTTCGCCCACGATCGGATCGCGGCCGTAATCATCGGCCATGACGGTGATGCGGTCGCCGGCCTTTAGGCCGTTCGGTTCGTTGGGATCGGTTCGCGGTTTCTCGGCCGAGGTCGCGGCCCTGGCGATGTCGAGCGCCTCGTCGCGGCTCATTTCGTGGCGCGTTCCGTGCCCGATTTTTTTGACGCGCTTCTCCCACTCGGCGACGACGGGCAGGGCGTCAAGCAGCCTGACCGCGGGCGGATAGACCCAGCCCGCGAAGGCGAGGTTGTAGTAGACGCTTGCGTCGGCGATGCCGGGCAGCTCTCCCATGATGTAGGGGCGACCGTCGGCAAGCTGATGTTCGATCCAGTCGAGCTGGGCGCGCAGCTGCTCGGCCATCATCGGGGCGCCCGCCTTCATCTGATTGGTGTCGAAAGGGCGGCCGGTCAGCGCCTCGCGGTCCTTGCGGAAGGCTTCATTCGCCAGTTCGTTCGCGCCGTCGGCCATGCCGCCGAAGACGACCGTCACCGTGTTCAGGAAGATCGAGCGGTCGGTCCAGATGCCGACGCCCCAGCCCAGACCCTTGTCTCCGCCGACGAAAACGGCGGGCGCGGGAAAGCGGCGCTCGAGTTCGCGGATGATGATCTGCGTGTCGCAATAGATGTCGGCGCCGATCTGCATCACCGGAATCTTGCGATAGCCGCCGGTCAAGGCCACGAGTTCGGGCTTCGGCATAATCACCGGCTCATCGCACGCATACCATTCGACGCCCTTGATGCCGAGAACGACGCGGACCTTTTCGGAGAAGGGCGAGACGGCATATTGGTGCAGGATGATCGAGTTGGCGTTGGCGGGCATTTCGGTTCTCACTGAAAATCGTTGCTGAAGCGGATGTTGTTTTTCTCAAGACCCTGCAGCACGACCTCAAGGCCGCCCGACTTGATCATCCATTCGAGGCGGTGGTCGCGATATTCGCGCTTGAAGAAGCCTTGCTTGACGATGTCGGCGACGGTTTCCATCGCCGATGTCGATGCGGCCGATTCCCTCAGCGTCGTGGCGACACTTTCGCGCGTGCGCGCGCGGGCAAACCAGCGCCCGAGCGGCGAGCTTTCCGACGGTCCGTTGCCGAAGCGGATGGAGTCGGCGAGATAGGGCACGACCGAGAGGTCGCCCCAGCCGAAGCTCGCACCGTTGAACCAGTCGCGCGCGCCGAGATGGCGCGTCAGCCAGGCCTGAAGTTTCTCGGTCTGTTCGGCGGCGCGGTCGCGCAGCGTTTCGGCGAGCGCACCTTCGGCGCGGCGGAACCAGCCGATTTCACCCAGCCCCCAATTGATCGCTTCGTAATGCGTGTCGCAGACTTCCTCCAGCATACGGGCGCGGGCGCGGTCAGCGGGCGATTTCGGCAGCATCGGCGTCGCCGGCCATTTGTCTTCGATGTATTCGAGAATGACAGTGGAGTCGAAAACGCCGATGTCGCCGTCGATCAGCACCGGCACCTCACCGCGCGGATTTACCGACATGAAGTCGCCGCGCGCCTGGCCGGTGCCGAAGGCGTCCGGCGTTTTCAGATCGAAGGCGATATTTTTTTCCCGGAGCGCGATCTTTACTTTCTGCGCGTATGGCGACAGCGGATGCTCGTAGAGCGTGACCATCTGGTTCCTCCCCATATCCCCGTTTCTGGTTTTGGGAGGATCATCGGGCGTTGCGGGCGGCCTGTCCACGACCGGCTGCGAAGCACGGATCACGCAACCGTGAGGTTCCGTTGCGGCAGCTTCAGAGCCGGCCCCTAGCCCTGGCGAGCGCCGCCATCTGGCCGAACAACGCCGCCGGATCGTTCTGCGTCGTCTCGCCCGAGAATTCCTTGTAGAGCGTCGACACGTTGACGACGATGCGTTCGCCGTCGCCCCAGCTGTCGTAATCCGACATGTCGATGTCGCGGGCCGCATCGACGGCGGAAAGTCCGGCGTCGTAACGCTTCTTCGCTTCGTCGCGGGTGTAGACGAGATAATCGCGCACCGCCCTGACGCCTTTCTTGTCGGTGATCGGTCCGTGTCCCGGCACTACGGTTTCGACATCCATCGCCATGATGCGGTCGCAAGCCGCGATCCAGTTCGACACCGGCCCTTCCCACATGATCGGGTGGCCTTCGATGAAAAGAATGTCGCCGGTGAAGACGGTCTTGTCCTGCGGCACAAGGACGAGCGTGTCACCCGGCGAATGGGCGGGGCCGACATGCATGATCTTCACGGTCTTGTCGCCGACCTGCCGTGTCAGCTCGGTTTCAAACGTCGTCGTCGGCAGCGTCTGCGTCACGCTCCTGAAATCGAAGGCGCCGAAGCATTTCAGGAAGTAAGCGCCGATATCGCCCAGCTGCGGCGCGGCCTCAAGGAAGCCGGCCAGCAGGTCCGGCTTCTCATGCGTCATCGCTTCTTTCGCCATCTTGTGGGCGATGATCTCGGCGCCCTCGCAGCATTCATTGCCGTAACAGTGGTCGCCATTGTGATGGGTGTTGACCAGCGTGCCGATTTTCGCCGCCGCTTTCGGCTCGGCCTTTTTCATCGCCGCCAGCATCTCGCGGGTCAACGGTACATCGAAGAGCGTATCGACCAGCAGGGCTTCGCCCTGATCGACGATCAGGCCGGCATTCGACCAGCCCCAGCCGCCGTCCGGCTGCAGCCAAGCATAGCCGCCATTGCCGAGATCATGCAGGCCTTTGGTGTACTGATAGCGGCTGAGACCGAGACCCATATTTCGTTCCTTATGAAATGCCGGTGATGCCGCTATCGACGGCCATGATCTGCGCATTTACATAGACGCTTTCATCCGACATGAAGAAGAGCGCCGCGTAGGCGACTTCCCAGCCGGTCGCCTGCCGTCCGAAGGGGATGGGCGAGCGGCCGCGCGATGGGCGGCCTCGCGTCGCCAGCCGTCCGAGCGGTGTGTCGACAAGTCCGGGTGCTACGATGTTGGCGCGGATGCCGCGGCGGGCGCCTTCCAGCGCGACGTGTCGCATCAGCCCGCCCAGCGCCGCCTTCGAGGCGTCGTAGGACGGAAGCCGCGACCCGGCGACAAGGCCGGCGATCGACGAGATGAAAATGATCGAGGAACCGTCGGCAAGTTTCGGCAGCGCCTCCTTGCAGCAGAGCATCGGTCCGCGCAGGTTGATCGCCAGCGCCTTGTCCCAGTCGTCGGCATTGGCGCCGGCAAGGCCGAGCGGACCGACGCCGACACCGACATTCAGCACCATGCCGTCGAGCCCGCCAAGTTTGCTTTCGGCTTCCGAAATCATGCGCGTGATGTCGCCGGGCTTCGATATGTCGGCGTGAATGGCGACGCCCTTGCCGCCGTCGATGCCGATCTTGGCGACGGTGGCTTCGGCGGCGGGAAGATTGACGTCGGCGACGGCGACGAGCGCGCCTTCGCGGGCAAAGAGCACCGACATGGCGCGGCCATTGCCGATGGGGTCGGTCGCCGCATCGACGACGCGCTGCCCGCCGCCGACGACGAGAATCCTGCGGCCCGTCAGGCGGCCGCGCCCCGGCGCGTCGCCGCGCGATTCCGCGGATGGCGGCCTTACATATTGTTCCCTGGCGGGTGCTGCGTCGTCAGCCATGCGCGCTCATGCTCTTTCTGATTTCATCGAGGCCCGAGCCCTCGATCTCCTTGTCTTCCAGTTCGATCTCCATCGTTTCGAGATAGCGGCAGACGAGGAGATAGACGCCGATAACGATGACGAGTTCCTGCATGCCGGTGTCGCCGAGGTGGCGGCGCGCCGCCTCGAAAAGCGCCTTGTCGGCCTTCACATGCGCGACCTGATCGTCGGCGAGCGCCAGCGCGGCGTTTTCCGCCGCGCTGAAGACCGGCGAAGGCAGGCTTCCCGTCGTCGCCGCGATGCGCGCCTCGCTGAGGCCGAGCGTGCGCGAGACGCGGCGGTGCTGGTGCAGCTCATAGGACGAGCCGCAGAGATGCCCGACGCGCAGTATGACCAGTTCGCGCAGTTCGGCGTCGAGCACGCCCTCGTTCAGATAGGCGTTGATGAGCGCCATGAAAGGCACGAAGGAGGGGCCGGAGCCCGCCAGCATACGGAAGATGTTGAGGTCCGGCAGACCCTTGAGCAGTCTGGCGTTCGCCTCCGGCAGCGTTGCGGGGTCCGGATAGGGAAGCCGCGCCATCGTCAGTTCGCCATGCCCGGCAGGCTGACGGTCGCTTCCTTGCCCTTTTCCTCGATGTCGACGTCGAAGGTTTCGAGGAAGCAGCTCACCATCGTGTAATAGCCGATGGTGACGACCAGCTCCTGCAATTCCTTGTAGGAGAGCTTTTCCTTCAGCGGATTGAAGGTGGCGTCCGAGGCGCGGGTGTTCTTCACGATGTCGTCGGTGAAGCGCATGACGAGGCGCTGCATCTCGTTGAAGGCCCTGGCGTCCGGGCCTTCATGGATTGCTCCGATCAGCTCCTCCGACATGCCGAGCTGGCGCGAAATGCGCTCGTGCTGAAAGACCTCGTAGGTCGAGCCGCGCAGCACGCCTGTGCGCACGATGGCGATTTCTCGCAAGACCGGATCGAGCTTGGAGTGGACGAGGATCGCGTTGCCGAGCTTGATGAAGCCGTCGATCATCTCGCCCGAATGGCCGAGCATCCTGAAGATGTTCAGCTTGGGCAGCTTTTTGTAGACTTCCCTGGCGCGGCCTTCGGCTTTTTCCGGGTCGAAATAAGGAATGCGGGCCATGTCTCGTCTCCCCCTGGATATTTCTTTGTTTGTTGACGGGCCAATGTTTGTTGACGGGCAGTCTAGCCCGCGATGAAGCTGCGTCCAGAGGCAAGCGCGCGCCGGATGTTTCCCCCGGGACCGTTCGCCGCTACACTCAGGCCAGAAAAAGGGCGGAAGGCCCACCTGCCTCTCAGGCAGGCGACCTTGGGGAGAGACAATGTTCGATCGCGAGCAGATAAAATCCGTTGCCGATATTACCCGCCACCGGGCGCGCATCGCGCCGGACGACATTGCACAGGTCTTCGAGGGCCGCGAGACGACCTATGGCGAGCTTGACGCCCGGGCGAACAAGGTAGCGCAGGGGCTCATCGCCGAGGGGCTGGCGCCCGGTTCGCGCATCGGGTTTCTCGGCAAGGGGTCGGATCGCTACTACGAAATGCTCTATGGCGCGGTCAAGGCCAACGCCGTGGTTGTCGGCGTCAACTGGCGCCTCGCCGCGCCGGAAGTCGCCTATGTGCTCAACGACGCCCGAGCGGAAATGCTTTTCGTCGGCGCGGAATTCTACGATCTCGCCGCCCAGGTGCTGGCCCAGTGTCCGGGCGTCAAACGCGTCATTGCTTTCGACGGCGGGCGCAACGACTGGACGGCGTTCGACGACTGGCGCGATGGTTTCGAGAATGTCGATCCGATGCTGCCGCACGCGCCCGACGACGATGTGATCCAGCTCTATACCAGCGGCACGACCGGGCATCCCAAAGGCGTGCAGCTCACCAACGACAACTACACATTTGTTCTCGAAGAAGGCGAGATGGCGGGCTGGGCGGACTGGAAGCAGGGCGAAGCCGTGCTTGTCTGCATGCCGCTTTTTCATGTCGCGGGCGTCAATATCGGCCTCATCGGCAATGCGCATGGAACGAAAAACATCATCCTCAAGGAAGTCGATCCGGCGCTGATCCTGAAGCTGATCGAGAAGGAAAAGATCAACATCGCCTTCATGGTTCCGGCGGTGATCCTGTTCGTCTTGCAGCAACCGGCGATCAAGACGACCGATGTGTCGTCGGTCCGCCGGATTCTTTACGGCGCCTCGCCCATCGCCGAAGACGTGCTGAAGCAGGCGGGGGCCACGTTCGGTTGCCAATTCACCCAGATCTACGGCCTCACCGAGACGACGGGCGGGGGGACGCATCTGCCGCCCGAGGCGCATGATCCGGCAAAGGGCAAGCTGCGCTCCTGCGGCATTCCCAATCCGATGACGCAGGTGCGTGTCGTCGATGAGAAGGGCAACGACGTGCCGCAAGGCGCCGTCGGCGAAATCGTCATCAAGGGCGGCTCGGTGATGAAGGGCTATTGGAACAAGCCGCAGGCGACGACGGACGCGATCCGGGACGGCTGGTTCCATTCGGGCGATGCCGGTTATTTCGACGCCGACGGCTACCTCTACATTCATGACCGAGTGAAGGACATGATCGTCTCCGGCGGCGAGAACGTCTATCCGGCGGAAGTCGAGAACGCGCTGTTCAGCCATCCGGCGATTGCCGATGTCGCCGTCATCGGCGTGCCGGACGAACGCTGGGGCGAGGCGGTGAAAGCATGCGTGGTGCTGAAGCCCGGCGAGAAGGCGGAAGCCGCCGACATCATCGCCTTCGCCAAGACGCGCATCGCCGGCTACAAGGTTCCGAAGTCGATCGATTTCATTTCCGCGCTGCCGCGCAACCCGTCGGGCAAGATCCTGCGCCGCGAATTGCGCGCGCCCTACTGGGAGGGCCGTACGCGGATGGTCAATTGAGGCGGGCGTGACGGGCCAGGCGCCGCCGCGCGAGGTTCTCGACTTCTGGTTCAATGCAGGCCCCGGCAAATGGTGGGCGAAGGACGATGCCTTCGACGCCGACATTCGCCGCCGCTTCGGCGCGGCGCATGGCGATGCGGCGGCGGGCAGGCTCGACCATTGGGCCGATGTGCCGGAAGGCGCGCTGGCGCTCGTCATTGTCCTCGATCAGTTCTCGCGCAATCTTTTCCGCAACGATCACCGCGCTTTCATGCAGGACGCGAAGGCGCTCGGCATGGCGCGCAACAGCATCGCGCGCGGTTACGACATGGCTTTTCCGCCGGAAGAGCGGCGCTGGTTTTACATGCCTTTCATGCATGCCGAAAATCTGGAGGCGCAGCGTCTCTGCGTCGAATTTTTTGCGACGCGCTGCCATTTTCCAGACCACCTCGATTCCGCCGAAACGCATATGGGCATCATCCGCCGCTTCGGCCGCTTCCCGCACCGGAACGCTGTGCTTGGGCGGCCGTCCACGCCGGAGGAACAATCCTTCCTTGATGCGGGCGGCTTTGCGGGCTGATGCGCGCGCGGTTCGTTATCCACAGGCAAAATTGGCCGGGCGGCCGTTTCCATTTGGGTAAGCCTTGCCGCGCGGCTCCGGGCGGCATCCGGGCCATGCACCTAAGTCATTGATTTAGTGAGATTTATAAGTCCGTGTCCGGTGGCATGGGCGTTGCGAAGGGGTAGGCAGAACCCTTCGCATGGAGTGCCGCCGATCATGATGACCGAGAACGAACTCAACCTGCTGGCCGCCTATATGGTCGACACGCATGGCCGCAAGGCCATCCAGTATGCCGACACGGCCGTCGAGGAGCTTGAGGAGATCGGCGAGCGCATGCGCGCCGAAGCCTGGCGGATGCTGCGCGGCGTCGTGCTTGAAATGGTCGAAGGCCGTCGCAGCCGCGCCGGTGACATTCTGCACTGAGGCCCGGTCGAGGCCCAGGTCGAAGCAAAGTAATGCCGCAAGCGCGCTCGAAAGAGCGCGCTTTTCATTTGCGGCTTTGCGCCGGGGGCATGGCCCCGCTAAAACTCTCGTAACGATACTTTGGGGAGAAAACAGATGGCACTCGATCCGCAAGTCAAAGGTCTGCTCGATATGCTGAGCGCCGATCCGACCGCGCCGCGGCTGATCGATCTGCCGGTCGCGGATGGACGCGCGATGTACCGCGCGATGGCGGCGCAGCTTGAACCGCAGGGCCTGCCCATCGGCAAGGTCGAGGACATGGCGATTCCCGGACCCGCCGGCGAGATTCCGGTCCGTCTCTATACGCCCGTGGCGGCGGGCAGCGGCGCGCTGCCGGTGCTCGTCTATTTCCACGGCGGCGGCTGGGTCATCGGCGATCTCGAAACGCATGATGCGCTCTGCCGGACGCTGGCGAATGAAAGCGGCTGCAAGGTTGTCGCGGTGGATTACAGGCTCGCGCCCGAGCATCGCTTTCCGGCGGCGGCAGAAGATTCGCTTGCCGCCGTGCAATGGGTCGAGGCCAATGCTGCGAAGATCGGCGTCGATCCGAACCGCATCGCGGTCGCGGGCGACAGCGCGGGCGGCAATCTCGCCGCCGTCGTTGCGCAGCTCGCCCGCGCGCAGAAGGGTCCGCGCATCGCCTTCCAGCTTCTGATCTATCCGGTCACCGACACGAACGTCGACACCGGCTCCTACACAGCTTTTGCGACCGGACATTTCCTCGAGCGCGACGGAATGATCTGGTTCTTCGATCATTATCTGGGCGGCGCCGACCGCAACGATCCGCGCATCGCGCCGCTCAAGGCCGCCTCCCTTGCCGGGCTGCCGCGGGCCTACATCGTCACGGCGGGTTTCGATCCGCTGCGCGATGAAGGCCGCGCCTATGCGGACGCCCTGAAGGCGGCGGGCGTCGCCGTCGAATACGTCAATTACGACGGCATGATCCACGGCTTCTTCAACCTGCAGGGCGCGCTCGATGTCTCGCGGGCGGCGGTGAAGGCGGCGGCGAAGGCGCTGAAGGACGCTCTGGCGTGAGGCACGCTCTGCACAATCCGGCGGTTCATCGAGGCGGAGCGAGAACTTTCCGCCGCTGAGTTCGGTTGATCGGGCCGGTGCGCCTGAATTGATCATTTCAGTTCAGGCGCATGTGCTCTTTTTGTGTGCATGAGTATCGATGCAAAAAAGAAGAGCACCGGCCTGCGAGCAGCGATGCGGCGACATATTAAGACGTCGTTAGGCCGCAGCGGTCCAAAATTGCCGCATTATGACGGACGAAAATTCCAACTCCCGGTCTCTCGGTCAGCAGCTCATGACGCTTGTCAGCGGCATGCTGCACGGGCGGACGGCTGCCGGCGCCAAAAACGCTGACGGCCAGGCCGTGGCCATGCCTTCGGCCGCCGGCGCGGATCGGCCCGCCAAGCGCGTCGTTGCGCAGGGCAAGGCCGGCGAAGAGTTGCGCAACGCGCTCGGGCTGCTTCTCGAGACCGGCGGCGGGACTTCGGCTGCCAATCTTCAGGTTCTCGGTCTGCAGGCGCTCAGGGAAAAAGTCGGCGACCAATGGCCGAAATATAAAAGCGTCATCCACACGGTCGTCGAGAGCGTTCTCAGCCGGTCGCTCGCCGCCAGCGATCACTACGCGCGCCTCAGCGATGAACTCTACATCATCGCCTTCGGCGATCTCGATGCGGCCGCCGCTGCCAAGCGGGCCGACGCGATCGGCGATGCGATCGTCAAGCAGCTTCTGGGAACGGAAGCGGGCGCTTCGATTTCGGTGCGGATGACGGGCGGCAAGCTCGGCGTCGATGCCAAGGGCGATATTGTCTTTACCGAACAGTCGCCGCATCGCGCCAGGGCGGTCCACGGCGCGCGCCATCCCGGCGCGTCGGGCGCCGGGCGACCCGGCGGCGATGTCGGCTGGCAATCCAGAGCAAAGGCCGCTTTGGCCGAAACGAGCGAGGACGAGCTTGACGAGCTTCTCAGGGAAGCGGCCGGCGTGCATGAAGTGAGGCAGAGCGCGAAGAAGCGGCCGGAGCCTGACGACGCCTCGGACCTCGACGATGCGTTGAGGGAAGCGGCCGATGCGTTTCGCGAAAGCACGTCTCTGGATTATTCGATCGGCTTCACGCCGATCTGGGATGCCAAGAAACAGGCGATCACCTCCTACGCGGTGATGCCCAACTATCGGGGCCGGGCCCGGTGGCGGTTCGGGCACGATGTTCTCGGCGATCTCCCGACCGCCAACGATATTCTCGACCTCAACCGGGCCTGCCTGCGGATAGCGATCAAGGAAACGGCCAAGGCTTATCGGAATAACAGCGCCGTCCTCATCATCTCGCAAGTTCACTACAGGTCGATCACGTCCAAGGAGGCTGTGGCGGCCCTTCAGAGCGAGTGCGCGCGTATCCCCGAATTTCTGCGCAAATATCTCGCCATTCAGATCGTCGGAATACCGAACGACCTGTCGATCAGCGCGATGACCGCCGCTATCTCGATGCTGCATCGCTACGTCAGACTGGTTTCCGGGCGCGTCGGCCTTGGCGTATCCGCCGCGCGGCTCAAGCTTCTGGGCTTCGATACGATCTGCTTCGCGCATGAAGATCCGGAGTTCACGCTCGCCGACCGGGCGAAAGTGCAGAAGCGGATGGCGGATGCAGCTCTCCACGGGCTTGCGATCGTCGTCGAATTCGTGACATCCCGCGCCGCGGCCGTCGAACTTGTCGAACTCGGCATTTCGCATGTCTCGGGTTTCTTCGTCGGTTTGCCGCTCGAGCGTCCGCTGGGTCTCCAGTGGAAGACGCTCGACGAACTGCCGATCGAGGATTCGCAAGGGCGGGACGGGAACGCGGCGGCCCGATAGGCGGCTGCGGCAAAAGACCTCAAGACGTGTCTTCCCGCATCGGCGAGGAAAATCCTTGCCGAGTGTGTGGTCTTGGCGCGACATTCGCATCGTTAGTGAACGTCCGCGTTCGATTCTCGAAAAATCGCCAAGGCCGGGCTTCGCGCGCAGCGGAGAGGGCCATCGCACAAGGTCCAGGACTTCCGCCATGTCGCTCGCCGACCAGACCAAGGCCTCCCGCTGGGCGCTGTTCACGCCCAAACTCGTCACCGTGCTCCGGGAAGGCTATGGCCCGGCCGATTTCCGGCAGGATTTCATCGCGGGACTGACGGTCGCCATCGTCGCCCTGCCATTGTCGATGGCGCTGGCGATCGCGTCGGGCGCCACGCCCGACAAGGGGCTGACCACGGCGCTTGTCGCGGGCTTCCTGATTTCGGCGCTGGGCGGCACGCGCTTCCAGATCGGCGGGCCGACCGGCGCCTTCGTCGTCGTCGTCTTCAACGTCATCGCGCATCACGGTTTCGACGGGCTGGTGCTGGCGACGCTGATGGCCGGCGTCATGCTGATCGCCGCCGGGCTTTTTCAGTTGGGCACTTACATCAAATATATTCCGCAGCCGGTCATCACCGGCTTCACCTCCGGCATCGCGGTCATCATCGCGTCGAGCCAGATCAAGGATTTCTTCGGCCTTCCCGCTGAAAAGATACCTGCCGACTTTTTCCCGAAGCTCGAGGTTCTGGCGCGGGCGCTTCCGCAGACGAGCCCGTCCACCCTTGCCGTCGGCGCCGGTTCTCTTGCCGTCATCGTTTTGCTCCGGCGCTACCGGCCCGCCTGGCCGGGCTTTCTGATCGCCGTCGTTCTGGCGTCCGCCATCGTCTGGGTTTTCCACCTTCCCATCGACACCATCGGCACGCGCTTTGTCGGCCTGAAGCCCGATTTCACTTTGCCGCCGCTTCCCACGATCAGCTACGAGCGGCTCCGCGACCTCTTCCCCAGCGCCTTTACCATCGCTTTCCTCGCCGGCGTCGAGTCGCTCCTCTCGGCGCTCGTCGCCGACAGCATGACCGGAAACCGGCATCGCTCGAATTGTGAACTCGTCGCCCAGGGCATCGCCAATTGCGCCTCGGCGCTTGTCGGCGGGCTGCCGGCGACCGGCGCCATTGCGCGGACCGCGACCAACATTCGTTCCGGCGCGCGGGGCCCCATCGCCGGGATGCTGCATGCGGCCTTCATTCTGATTTTCATGCTTGTCGCCTGGCCGCTGACATCCTTCATTCCGCTGGCGACGCTCGCGGCGGTGCTGTTCATGGTCTCCTGGAACATGAGCGAGATCGAACGCTTCCGGCATCTGATGCGCGCGCCTTTCGGCGACCGCGTCGTGCTCCTCATCACTTTTGCCCTCACCGTCGTCGTCGATCTGACAGTGGCGATCGAGGTCGGCGTCGTTCTCGCCGCGGTTCTCTTCATGCACCGCATGTCCGAGGCGGTCGAGGTTCAGGCCAATATCAAGCTGATCGACGAAGACGTTCCGGACGACGCGCCGCATGACTCCAGGCCCGTCAATGCGAGCGAGCTGCCGTCCGGCGTCGTCGCCAGCATCGTGCGCGGACCGCTTTTCTTCGGTGTCGCCATGCGGCTCGGCGAAACGCTGGACCGGATCGGCAAGCCGCCGCGCGTCTTCATCCTCAGGATGCGCGCCGTGCCGATGATCGACGGCACGGGGGCGACCGCCATCCAGTCGCTGATCGAGCGCTGCCACAAGCATGGGACGACGGTCATCATGACGGCGCTGCACCCGCAGCCCCGCCGCGTGCTTCAGGAGATGGGCATTCTCGACAGCGGCATCATTCTCGTGCCGGGCATCGATACGGCGCTTGCGGAAGCGCGCAAGATCGTCGGGGCGTCAGCCTAGAAGTTTCCCCGGGTTCATCACGCCGGTCGGATCGAGTTCGCGCTTCACGCTGCGCAGAAGTTCATAGCCGATGGGGCCTTTTTCTTCCGCGAGCCAGGGCGCGTGGTCGGTGCCGACGCCGTGGTGATGGCTGATGGTGCCGCGGTTCTCGATGATGGCGTCAGACGCCGCGCGCTTCAACGCCTGCCACTGTTCGATGTCGCGGTCGAGCTGGCGAGGGAAAACGAACGTGAAATAAAGACTGGCGCCGTCCGGATAGGAATGGCTGACATGGGCCATGACGAGGCCGCGTCCGCCTGTTTCCGGCATGTTGGCGTCCATCGCTTCTTTCAGCGCCGCCGTCACCGCCTTGTGCAGATTGCCGATGTTCGACCAGCGGGTCGAGGTCTCCAGCGTGTCGATGCCGATGCCGTGGTCCATCATCGGGTCGCGCATATAGGGCGAGTTGAAACGGCTGTGATACCAGCGATGGCCGGCGCCTGTGCCGAGGCTGAGCGCGCCCAGCGATTTGCAGACCGCCTCGGTGCGCGCCTGCGCCCAGATGACGGTTTCCTTTTCGCCTTCATGGCCGATCAGCATCAGGCAGGGCTGCTCGCCGAAGCCGCGAAAATTCAGATAGGCGCGCTGCAGCTTCGCCTTCAGGCCTGTCGTGCCGGTCGATGAGAAGGCCTGGAAAAAGTAGGTCTCGTCCGGATCGGACAGGCGGACCATCGAGACCGGAATTTCGGCGTGGTTGATCCGCCGCGCCGCCTCGATGCCGCTTGCGAAATTCTTGAAGAGGTAGCCGCGGTAATCCTTGCGCGCCGGGATCTCGTGAATTTTCACCGTCGCCTCGCAGATGACGCCCAGCGTGCCTTCCGACCCGGCGACAAGCTGATTGAGGTTCGGGCCCGCGGCGGAAGCGGGCGTCGCCTCCGTCGTCCAGAAGCCTTTCGGCGTCGCGATCTTCGCCGACACGAGCCACTTTTCGGCCTTGCCGTAGCGGTTCGACTGCTGGCCTGCGCCGCGCGCCGCGATCCAGCCGCCGAGTGTCGAGAACTCGAAGCTCTGGGGGTAATGCGAGAGCGTCACGCCATGCTTTTGCAGCGCCTCTTCGAGCGCGGGGCCGTAGATGCCCGCTTCGACGGTTGCGGTCATCGCGATCTTGTCGATCTGGATCAGGCGCGTCATCAGCGTCGTGTCGAGCGTGACGACGGCGCCGCCCAGCGATTTTGCCAGCGCGTTGACGCCGCCGACGACCGACGAGCCGCCGCCGAAGGGAATGAGCGCGATGTCTTCGTCCGCCGCGAACTTGACGACGGCGAGCACTTCTTCCGGCGAGCGGGGATAGACCACCGCGTCGGGCGCGGCGTCGAGCTTGCCGGCGCGGAGATAAAGCAGGTCGTGATAGCTCTTGCCGCGGGCGTGGAAGGCGCGTTCGTAGTCGTCCGTCCGCACCTGGTTCTCGCCGACGATGGCGGAGAGGCGCGACAGCGTGTCGGCGCTGAGGCGGCAGGCCGCGAGCCTGATTTCGGCGAGCGGCTTTGCCTTGGTCGAAGGCAAGCGCGACAGGCCGAGCGTGTCGCGGATCCAGTCCCATTGCGCCGCGCCTTCAGGCAGCGCGTCCGGACGGCTGACGGGGCCCCAGCCGTTCCAGCGAAGCGTCATGCGGTCGATGGTCATGGGTTCCCCTCTCCGGTCTTTTCTTTCAGCAGCGCAAGGTGATGGCGCCGGGCAGTATGTCGAAACGCGCGGATAGCCGCCCCGGCGCCTCGCCATCGACATCGAGCAGCACCGGCTTTCCGTCGAGCGGCGTCGCGGTCAGCGTGCGGGCGCGGAAATGCGCCACTTTGGGTTCCTGGAGATGCGTGCCATCCCGCAGCCGTCCCGCGCCCTTCAGGAGATCGCCAAAGGTCGTGTCGCGCATGATGATGACATCGAAAAGTCCGTCGTCCGGTTCGGCGTCCGGCGCGACCTTCATGCCGCCGCCGAAGAACTTGCCGTTGGCAACCGCGCAGGTGCCGACATTGACCACTTCATCGAAGCCCGTATCGGCGGTCAGGCGCACCGGCATCGCCTTGTAGCGCAGCGCCGTCGTGAGCGTCGCCCAGAGAAATGTAAAGCTGCCGCCGAAGAGTTTCGAGATGCGGGCCCGGTTGACGGCGCGGTCGACCGCGCCCGAAAGGCCGAAGCTGGCGATGTTGTTGAAATAGCGCACCGCCTCGCCGCCGTCGTCGGCGGTAAATGAAATCCGGCCGAGGTCGATGGTTCTTGCCGTTCCGGCGCCGATGCGTGCGGCGCAGGCGTCCAGCGCTTCCGGCATGTCGAAGGTTTTGCGGAAATCGCCGCCGGTGCCGGTGTTCAGGATGGCAAAATGCGCGTCGGGGTTGATGGCGCGCCCATCCTCGAAAAAGCCGTTCACCACCTCATTGATGGTGCCGTCGCCGCCGACCGCGACGACGAGCTGCGCGCCTTCGCGCAGCGCCTTGCGGGTGAGTTCGGTGGCGGGATGAAAGCGCGGCGTCGAGGGACCGGTGGTGAAATGCGGGCGGATGGGCCCGAGTTCGCGTTCCAGCGTCTCGCGGATCAGCCGCCATGCGCGCCCGGTCCGTCCGCCGCCGGAGCGCGGATTGACGACGGCGGCGACGTGCGGGCTTGCCATCAGGGTGCTGCCTTGCGAGGCGCTTCGGCCAGCGATGCGCCTTGCATCTCGCCTTCATGCGCGGGCGGCTGCGTTTCGAAAAGGTGCCGCGTGTCGGCGATTTCCTGCGCGACCCGCGTTTCGTCCCAGCCGAGCTCGCGGGCCATGATCTCGACAACCTTGTTGACGACGGGGACGCCCGGATGGCCGAGCGTGCCGAGGCCGGTGCGGCGAAAGAGAACGTCGGTCAGGTGGCGGGCCATTTCGTGGCGGACCGCATGAACGATCTGAACGGCGAGCACGGAGGTATTGGCCGAGAGGCGGCGCAGCAGATCTTCGCGCTCGCCCTGGCGCTCGCTTGCGGTCGCCAGCACCTCGTCGATGCGGCTGCCGTAAAACATGCAGAGGTTCTCGACAACATCGCGCGAAAGCTCGGGGTGGCGCATCTCGGCGCGGTCGATGAAGCTCTTGAGGCGGCCCATCTCGCCGCCATAAACGGGCGTGCAATGGGTTTCGCATCTGGCCGAGCGGCCGAGCTTCTTCAGCGCCAGATCGACCACCTGTTCGGCGAGATGGCGCGAGGTCGTCCATTTGCCGCCGATGGCGGAAATGAAACCATCGATGCCATCGACCTTGTTGTGGTCGCAGACTTCAGCGGCGCGGCTGGCGTTGTAGCTGTCTTCCTTTTCTTCTTCGCCGTCGGCGGCGACCGGCGTCGTGTCGACCAGCGGGCGGATGCCGACATAGAAGTGCAGCACGTCCTCGCGCTTCAGGTTGAGGCCCGGCAGGCCGTCATTGACGACGCTGAGGAAGTCGCGGATGTCCTCCTCGGTGACGCCGACCTTGTCGGGATCGTCCTTGAAGACCGCGTCCGTCGTGCCGATGATCGTGTGGTCGCGCCAGGGGATCACGAAGAAATGCCCGCCGATGTCGGACTGGATCGCCAGCGCGTTCTTGCCGGACAACTCGCGGGTGATGATGTGGATGCCTTTCGAGCGGATGAGCCGCCGCGCCGGCTTGTCGCCCTCGACCATCGCCATCGTCTTGTCGGCCCAGGGACCGGCGGCGTTGACGATGACATCGCCCTTTATGAGACAGGTTTCGCCGGTCAGCCGGTCCTTCACATGGACGCCCGCGACGCGCGTGCCGCGATCGAGCGAGCTTTCCATTTCGAACTTGGTCACCTCGGCGTAGTTGGCTGCGTCGGCGCCATATTCCACCGCGCCCTCGATGCATTCGAGGCAGAGACGCTCGGGCGCGAACATCTGGCAGTCGTAATAAATCTTGGCGCCGGTCAGGCCGTCCCTCTTCAGGGTCGGCATCAGCTCCAGCGCCTGCTTTTTCGAGATCGAGCGGTAGCCCGGAATTTTCTTGTCGTCGTCCGACACCCAGTTCCGGTCGTAGGAGAGAAGGTCGTAGAAGGCGAGGCCGATGGAGAGCACCGGGCCGCTCTTCATGCCCCGGCCATAGGTCGGCAGGATGAAGGGCAGGGGATGCACCATGTGCGGCGCGACGTTCTCCCAGATGCGCCGTTCGCGAAGCGACTCGCGCACGAGCTTCAACTCGCCGTTGACCAGATAGCGCAAGCCGCCATGCACGAGCTTGGAGGAGCCCGACGTCGTTGCGTGAGCGAAGTCTTCCTTTTCGAGCAGCGCCACCTTCAGCCCGCGGAGGCTTGCGTCCCAGGCCGTCGAGGCGCCGGTGATGCCGCCGCCGACGATCACGAGGTCGTAAGCGGTGGCGCTCATGGTCTTCAGGTCGCGCTGCATCGGTCTCCGGTCCCCGCTTTATAGAGCCCGCGAGGCTAGCGGGAGAGTGGCGATGGGTCCAGCGCAGCCCGCTATGGATACGGTCTTCCAAGCCCCTCCCCCTTGTGGGGAGGCGAAAGGAGGCATTTCCTCAGCCGCGCTTCTTCAGCCCCTGCTTCTTCATTCGCCATTGCAGGTGGTCGATGCGGTCCTGGCCGAAAAAGGGTTCGCCCTGAAAGACCATCAGCGGCACGCCCCAGTGCCCGGCGGCCTTCTGCGCCGCCTCGTTGGCGGCGATGACGGCCTCGAAGTGTTCCGGGGCTTTTTCGACGATCCGGTCGAGTTCGGCGAGATCGAGGCCGGCGCGCGCCGCCGCCTCTTTCAGGTGGTCGCCCTCGTGCCAGTTGCGGACGCCGCCGAAAATGATGCCGCTCACCTCGCGCAGGAAGGCGAGGCCCTTGCCCCGCTCGGCGGCGGCGACGCCCGCCCTTGTCAGGCGGTGAATATAGGGCTGGTCCTTCGGCACGTCGCCGGTCTTCAGGTTCATCTGCACCGGATCGGGTGAGGGCCAGGCATAGGGCAGGCCTTCCATCTCGGCGATGCGCGCGGTGTCCTTCAGGAGGTAGGGCGGCCACATCGGGTTCACCTGCTTGAAGAAGCCGTCGATCCTGACCGCGATCGGATAGACCGGGCGCACATTGCAGCGCACGTCGTATTCCTTCTCGAATTCGACCAGGCGCGGCGTGACCAGATAGGAATAGGGCGAACGGAAGGACCAGAAGAGATCATAGTCGAGCGTCATCGGGCGGCCCCCCCCCAAAGGCTCCGGCTTAATCTGACCGGATTAATGATTTTCATTAACTATGCGTTTTGCGTGCGCCTCGCGCAAGTCCGCTGCTAGACTTTTCGCCAATATAGAAACAAACGCATTCAGGGAGACTTCCATGCCGCAGGTCAAAGCGAACGGCATCACCATTGAGTATGAGAGCTTCGGTCCGGCGGACCGCGAGACGGTGCTTCTCATCATGGGTCTCGGCGGCCAGCTCACCATGTGGCCGGTGGAGCTTTGCAACGAGCTTGTGGCGCGCGGCTATCGGGCCATCCGCTTCGACAATCGCGACGTCGGCCTTTCGACCAAGTTCGACGCCGCCGGGATGCCGGACATGGCGGCGATTTTCGGCGCCGTGATGGCCGGCAAGGCAGCGCCCGCGCCCTATTCGCTCGACGACATGGCGAAGGACGCCGTCGGTCTGCTCGATGCGCTCGGCATCAAAAAGGCGCATATCGCGGGCGCCTCGATGGGCGGAATGATCGCGCAGCTCGTCGCCGCCAATCATCCCGAGCGCGTGCTGTCGCTGACCTCGATCATGTCGACGACCGGCAATGCCGCCTTGCCGCAGGCAAAACCGGAGGTCATGGGTCTGCTGATGGCGCCCGCGCCCGAAGGCGACGTCGAAGCGGCGATCCAGCGCGGCATCAAGGTTTTCCAGACTATCGGCAGCCCTGGCTTTCCGACCGACGAGAAAATCCTGCGCGAATGGTTCACCCGCGACGTGAAGCGTTCCAACTATCCCGTCGGCGTGGCGCGCCAGATGGCGGCCATCATGTCGAACGGCGACCGGCGCGAGAAGCTGAAAAAGGTGAAGGCGCCGACTGTCGTGCTGCATGGCGCGGACGATCCGCTGGTGCCGGTCGATGGCGGCAAGGACACGGCGGCGAGCATTGCCGGCGCGGAACTGCGCATCGTGCCGGGCATGGGGCATGATTTCCCGATCGCGCTCGTCAAGACCTTCGCCGACGCGATCACCGCGGCGGCTGCACGCGCGGGCGCCGCGAAAGCGGCGGAGTGATCGGATGGCCGTCGACCAGAAGACAGTGAAGGCGAACGGCATCACGATCAATTACGAGGATCGCGGGCCCACCGACGGCACGCCGCTTCTCTTCGTCAACGGCTATACCTCGACCATGATGAGTTGGTCGCCGGAGCTGATGGATGCCTTCAAGGCGCGCGGCTTCCGTGTCATCCGCTACGACAATCGCGATGTGGGGCTCAGCGAGAAGCTGAAGGGCGTGCCGAAAATCGACGAGGTGGTCGCGGCGCTCCGTGCCGGAGAGACGCCGCGCATCCCCTACACGCTTGCCGACATGGCGGCGGATGGCATCGGCCTTCTCGATGCGCTCGGCATCGAGCGCGCCCACGTCATGGGCATCTCGATGGGCGGCATGATCGTGCAGTCGATGGCGATCCATCATCCCGGCCGCCTCATCAGCGTCACCTCGATCATGTCGACGACCGGCAATTTCGATCTGCCCAAGGCGACGGATGAAGCGTTGGCGGCTTTGCAGCAGGTGCCGGCGTCCGACGCGCGCGAGGTCGTCATCCGGCATCGCATGAAGGGGCGGCGCGTCTATCAGAGCCCCGCCTATCCCATGAGCGACGAGGCGCTTTACGCGCGCTGCGCCGCCGAGTTCGATCACATGTATTATCCGGAAGGCGCGTCCAGGCAATATGCGGCCATTGTCGGCGACGGCAGCCGCGTCGAGCGCCTGAAAAAAGTGCATGTGCCTTTTCTGGTGATCCACGGCAAGGCGGACCCGCTGGTGCGCGTCGAGGGCGGCATCGACACGGCGAAATCCGTGCCGGGCGCGAGACTTGAGCTGATCGAAGGCATGGGGCACGACATGCCTGTCGAACTGACGTCGCGCTTCGTCGAATTGATCGAGGCCCATGCGCGCGCGGCGGAGCGCAAGGCCGCCGCCGAATAATCGCACGCTTGAAAAATGCAAGAGCCCCGCATTGCGGCATATGCGGGGCTTTTCTATTTCCGCGCGAGCCTTCATATTCATGCGGGGAGGGCGTCGTGCGTATCGGAGCGGTTCGCGAATGCCCAGAGTGAAGGCCAACGGCATCGAGGTCGAGTATGAGAGTTTCGGCGATGCGTCGCACGAAACGATCCTCCTCATCATGGGCCTCGGCGCGCAGCTCACCCAATGGCCCATCGAACTTTGCAACGAACTTGTGACGCGCGGCTACCGCGTCATCCGGTTCGACAATCGCGATGTCGGGCTTTCGAGCCGCATCGAGCGCGGCAGCTTCTTCAATTTTCCCGACAGCTTCGCCTCGTTCATGGCGGGCGCGCCGTCCTTTGTGCCCTACACGCTGGGCGACATGGCGGACGACGCCATCGGCCTCATGGATGCGCTCGGCATCGGCCAAGCACATATTGTGGGCGCTTCGATGGGCGGCATGATCGCGCAGATCATCGCGGCGGAATATCCGGAACGGACCTATTCGCTCACCTCGATCATGTCGAGTTCCGGCAATCCGATGCTGCCGCATCCGAAGTCGCGCGTGCTCGGCCTGCTGA
>DASVNC010000181.1:0-2134 GCA_036384055.1 Parvibaculum sp. | reverse complement strand
TTCGCCGCTCCAGTTCGTATGTTCCATCACGCCGACAAAGTTCACCAGCTCGCCGCGCCGCAGGAAATACGTGACCGCATGGCTGTGCGGCGCCATCCAGCTTGTCACCACGGGGCGCAGATCGACGCCCTTGAGCCGCGCTGCCGGCACGACGCCGCGCCAGGCCACATTGCCGGTGAACTCGGGCTTCTCCGGTCCGAGCAGGACTTCGCGGATTTTGGAGTGAATGCCGTCGCAGCCGACAACGACGTCGCAGCTTTCCGCCGTGCCGTCGCTGAAATGCAGGATCGCGCCTTCCGCCGTCTGCACGGCGCCGTCGGCGTCCCGGCCGGGCTGAATGATATCGCCGCACCGCGCACGCACCGCACGCTCAAGCAGCCCGTGCAGGTCGGCCCGGTGAATGTGATAGTAGGGAAAACCGTAACGCCCGGCGATTTTCTCGCCGAGCGCCATGCGCGCGACGTCGAAACCGGATTTGTGCAGGCGCAGCTCAATGGCTTCGGGCCGAAAGGCGACGGCCTCCAGCGCCTCCTTCAATCCCAGGGCATGCAGCACGCGCGCGCCATTGGGGCTGATCTGAATGCCCGCGCCGATCTCTTCGAGGGCGCTTGCCCGCTCGAAGATGCGCACCTCGATGCCTGCTTTATGAAGGGTGAGGGCGGCGGTGAGGCCGCCGATGCCGGCGCCGACGATCAGAACTTTCATAAGCGTCCCCTCGCCGCCGCCGACCTCGATCGTCAGCCCTCAGGATGCTTCCTTGAAGCGTTCCGCGCCTTCGAGATCGACCGACACCAGCGTCGAGACGCCGCGCTCCTGCATGGTGACGCCGAAGAGGCGGTTCATGCGGGCCATCGTCAGCGCGTGATGCGTGATGATGAGGAAGCGCGTGTCGGTCGTCCGCGTCATCTCTTCCATCAGGTCGCAGAAACGCTCCACATTGGCGTCGTCCAGCGGCGCATCGACTTCGTCCAGCACGCAGATGGGCGAGGGGTTCGTCAGGAACACCGCGAAGATGAGCGACATCGCCGTCAGCGCCTGTTCGCCGCCCGACAGCAGCGACATGATTTGCAGCCGCTTGCCCGGCGGGCGGGCGAAGATTTCGAGGCCGGCTTCCAGCGGATCGTCGGACTCGGTGAATTTCAGATGCGCCTCGCCGCCGCCGAAGAGATGCGTAAAGAGGCGCTGGAAGCTCGTATTCACCTTCTCGAAGGCTTCGAGCATCCGCTCGCGGCCTTCGCGGTTGAGACTGCCGATGGCCTGACGCAGCTTGGCGATGGCGTTGACGAGGTCTTCGCGCTCCGCCGTCATCGTCGTCAGCTGCTCGTCGATCTCGCGCGCTTCTTCCTCGGCGCGCAGGTTGACGCCGCCGAGGCTCTCGCGCTCGCGCTTCAGCCGGTCGAGCTTCGCGTCGATTTCTTCCAGCGTCGGCAGCACGGCGTCGGGCGCAAGGCCGCTCTGGGCGAGCGCCTGGTCGGGCTCGCATTCGAGCACTTCCTGCACGCGCTCCTGCGCCTCGCCGAGCCGCTCGCGCGCACCTTCGACGAGACCGTCGATATGCGCCCGCTCTTCGCGCGCTTCGCCGAGATGGGCCTGAAACTCTTTCGCGAGCTTCACGCATTCGCTGAGCTTGGCTTCGGCCGCCGCCAGCGCATCGGCGGCGTTGCTGCGCGCGGTCTCGGCTTCGGCGATGTGATCGAGCAGCGCATGGCGCTTGGCTTCGATCTCGGCGGGCACGCCTTCCAGCGCCTTGAGTTCGGTCTGTGCTTCGGTCTGGCGTTCCTCCAGCGCCTGCGTCTGCCGGGCGGCGTTGGCGGCGCGCAGCTCCCAGGCGCGGCGTTCCTCGCCGATGGCCGCAAGGCGCCGGGTGCGGGCTTCCGCCTCGCGGCGCAGGCTTTCATGCGCGGCGCGCGCTTCGGCCAGCGCCACGCGCAGCGCCGCAACCTGCTCGCGCAGTTCATTCGCCCGCGCGCGAAGGTCTTCGTCCGGCTGCAACTGGCCGAGCGCGACTTCCGCCTCTTCAAGCTGGCGCGCAGCTTCCTTGTGGTCGCCGGTCAGACGCTCCCGCGCTTCGCTGAGAGCGGCCACGCGCTGCAACAGCGCCGAGGCGGCGCGCTCGGCGGCGGCAAGCATCTCG
>DASVNC010000180.1:0-2640 GCA_036384055.1 Parvibaculum sp. | reverse complement strand
CCAGCGCGAGCCCCAGCGGCCCGCGCCGCAGGAGACCGCGAAGCCGGCGGCGAGCCTGACGCCCTCGACCGAAGGACGCCTCGTGCAGCCGTCCTTTGAAGAAGAGCAGCTTGAGATCCCGACCTTCCTGCGTCGTCAGGCCAACTGACGCCGCTCATGACCTGCGCCCGCGGGGGGCGCTGACGGCAAATCCCGCCTGATCTGGAGCGCAACCAGTCGGGCGGGATTTTGTTTTATTTTCAATATGTTATGGATTTTGCTGCACTGTAACAAATCGTAAGAAACCGTGTTTTGTCGGTGATTCCGCAGGCTGCTAGAAACAGGGTGCGGATTTCGCGGCAGAAGGTAAATCCAGTGCGTAAGACAGAATTCGACACCGTCATGCTGGAAGAAGCGCGGGCCCATCGCCGCGAGCGTCTGGCGCGTGCTGTCGCCTGTCCGCAGAAGACCCTCAATGCGCCCGTCGTCCTCGAAGGTGTGGGTCTCCACACCGGCCGCATGATTCGCATGGATCTGCATCCGGCCGGCGCCGGCTTCGGCATTGTTTTCCGCCGCACCGATCTTGGCGATGCGCGCGCCGACGTCACGGACATTCCCGCCCGCTACGATCATGTCGGCGACACGACGCTGTCGACGGCGATCCGCAACGATGCCGGCACGACGATCAGCACGGTCGAGCATCTGATGGCGGCCCTGTCGGCGCTTGGCGTCGATAACGCCTTTATCGAGGTCAGCGGGCCGGAAATTCCGGTCATGGACGGCAGCTCGAAGGAATTCGTCGAAACGATCGAGGCGATCGGCCTCAAGGCGCTCAACGCGCCGCGCCGCGCCGTGCGCATTCTGAAGCCGGTTGTGGTGGTCGATGGTCTGAAGCGCGCCACGCTGCTTCCCGGCGAGGGCTTCCGTCTTGCCTTTGAAATCGAATTCGAGAACCCGGTCATCGGCCGTGAGGTGATCGAGGCGGATTTCAACAGTCCGTCGTTCAGCGACGATATTCTCCATGCCCGCACCTTCGGCATGCTCAAGGATGTCGAGGCGATGTGGAGTGCCGGTCTCGGTCTCGGCGGATCGTTGGAAAATACGATCGTCGTCGCGGGCGACCGCGTGCTCAACGAAGGCGGCCTGCGCTTCGACGACGAGTTCGTGCGTCACAAGGTTCTCGATGCCGTCGGCGACCTGGCGCTTGCCGGTGCGCCACTGATCGGCCGCTACGAGGGCGAGCGCGCGGGCCACGCGATGAACAACAAGGTTCTGCGGGCGCTTTTCGCTGACAGGTCCGCCTGGGAAATCGTCGAGCTGGGTGCCATGCAGGCGCCGGCCGATGAACGCCGGGCGATGGCCATCCCCGCCGAGTAACCATCTTACGGTCACGCGTCTTCTCGCGCTTGCGGTAGCACCGAAAGCTCCGTCCGTGCGCCAGCCTGCTATGGTTTCCCGCTTCGGATTAGGCTAGAACGTCCACTGGCGCGGGGGTGCCAGGCTCAGCGCCTGTGCCTTGTCCGGCCCCCGGAATCGCTATGTGATGGCCTCGTTCCAGTCGGTTGGGGCGGTCCTGCCGGGTGACCGAAGAAATGGACTATGCCGGCATGAGTGAGGCCAAGCTGTTTTCCCAAAACTCGCAAGCCAGACGTCTGCGTGCAGCCTTCATGGGCGCGCTGGTCATCGGCACGCTGGCACTCGCCGGCTGTTCGGGCGGCGGCACCGACGCGCCCTATGAAGAGCGTCCGGTCGAAGAGATTTACAACAAGGCGATGGATCTGATGGCTGACGACGCCTATCAGAAGGCCGCCGTGCAATTCGATGAGGTTGAGCGCCAGCATCCCTATTCGATCTGGGCCCGCCGCGCCAACCTCATGTCCGCTTATGCGCACTACAAGGCGAATGAGTATGACGACGCCGTCGTCGCGGCTCAGCGTTACATTTCGCTGCATCCCGGCAGCAAGGAAACGCCCTACGCCTACTATCTCGTCGCGCTCTGCTATTACGAACAGATCACCGACGTCGGCCGCGACCAGAAGATGACGGAAGACGCGCTGGGCGCCCTGACCGTTCTGATCCAGCGCTATCCCCAGAGCGAATATGCGCGCGACGCGCGCCTGAAGCTCGACCTGACGCTTGACCATCTGGCGGGCAAGGAGATGGAGATCGGCCGCTACTATCTGAACAAGAGCGACTACATCGCGGCGATCAACCGTTTCCGCGTCGTCATCGTCAGGTATCAATCGACCTCGCACACGCCTGAGGCGCTGCATCGTCTGGTCGAGGCCTATCTTTCGCTCGGCCTCAAATCCGAGGCGCAGACGGCGGCAGCCATCCTCGGCTACAATTTCCCGGGTAGCGACTGGTATCAGGACAGTTACGCGCTCCTCGCGGGCCAGGGATTGAAGCCCGTGGAGAACAAGGACTCCTGGATCAGCAAGGCCTGGCACTCGGTTTTCTAGAGGCGCGTTCTCATGCTCGCCGCGCTGTCGATTCGCGATATTGTGCTCATCGATAGGCTGGAGCTTCAGCTCACCGCCGGTCTTTGCGCGCTTACCGGCGAAACCGGCGCGGGAAAATCCATTCTTCTCGATGCCCTCGGGCTTGCCATCGGCGGGCGCGCCGACGCCGGTCTTGTCCGTCACGGCGCGGAGCAGGGCA
>DASVNC010000179.1:0-9578 GCA_036384055.1 Parvibaculum sp. | reverse complement strand
CCGCCCTGCGCGACCACCGAGGCGGTGAAGAAATCGACGGCGTGTGTGCTCGCGGTCAGCGCGCCCGGCACATAGACGAAAAGATGCGCGCCGAGCGATCCGGCGTTCATCGGATCAAATCCCGGATCGCCAAGCCCCGCGCCCGACAGGGCGAGGCGCGGCAGACCCGTCGCCACGAGAAGCGGCAGGCCGACAAGGCCGAATGTTGCCGGCGCCATGACGCGCAAACGCTGCCGCGCGGGGACCAGCTGCCAGAAAAACCCCAACGGCGTCAGATTGTGCAGGATTGAAAACGTAATCGCCGTGTCGAAGGGCGCGAGCGCGGCGGCGGCGCCGATGCCGAACCCGATTACGAGCGCGGCGATACGCCGCCGCACCGATCCGCCGGCGACCGAGAGCGCGAGCAGGGCGACCAGGCCAAGCTCGCCCGGCAGCGCCACCTTCGCGGGTACGAAGTGAAAAACGGCGGCGGTGCGCGTGGCCGCGATGAGCAGCAGCAGCCCGCCGATGACGGGAAGCAGAGGATAACCGATGCGCCGGGCGAAACGCCGATCGACATAGCGCAGTTCACTCAGAACATGCGGCAAGCCGAAAAGCGCGAGCGTAACCGTGTAGACCGCAAGCGGCATAGCGACGGCGCAACCGGCGAAGAGAAGGACCGCGGCAAGCGCGGCTGCCGCCGTCGCGCGCGCGCCGTCGTCCCGCAAAGTCGATACCGCCGCCATTGTCCGCCTCCTCGTCCGGTCAGACTTCCACGCGCTGCAAAAACCTCCGCCCGATCAATTGGGCTTGACCGGCTTGTCTTCCTGGAAGAAAGGCCTTTCGGTGCAAGGATCGCCGCTTTTCCCGTCGTCATGGCAGTTGCAGCTGTCGTCGGCGCAGGGGCCTTGGCCCTTGTCGCCGCAGTCGGTGCAATCCACCGGCGGGGTCGGCGTCGGGCAGTCGCCGTAGAGCCGGCAATCGACCGGCGGCTTCGGATCGTCGCTATGGTCATAAGGCGGCGGAACATCGGCATAGGCCGCGCTCGCCCGGATGACGGACGTCAACAGGAGGACCGCAAACAGGCCGGGCGACAGGGGAGAAAAGCGGATCATGATTTCAACTCCAATGCGGCTGGTGGCGCACTTCAGGGCACAGGTTCGTAAGGCGAGACCGGCTTCCGAAAGTCGGCGACGTCGAGCGTCTGCTCGTTCGAGCGTGCCTTGACGACGACGCGGCGGATCGACTTCAGATTTTCGGTCATTTCCGTTTTCGCCGATACGTTCGAGATCACCTCGGCGGCAAAGCCAGCCGGCGGACAGGCGACGAATTCGAACACAGCCGTCGCCCCGTCGGCCGAGACCGCCAGCAATCTCAGGCTCGCATTTTTCCAGCCGGCGGTCGGCACACTTCCTTCCGCGCTGACGACGATCTCGCCCGCCCGAAATTCGAGATTGGCCGTCTCGACGGCCGTCACTCTGTCGGGCGCGCAAGCAGAGGCGGCCGTGTCCGCCGATGCAGGCAGAGCCACCAGAATGAACGCGGCGGCACAGGCTCCCAGAAAAATCTTCAGCATGGCTAACCTCAATCTCATGGGCTTTCCGCCCGCTGAAGACCTAGACGGACAGACCGGGGAATTTGCGGCCCGGACGACATACTGCCCGGCATTTCTGCAAAAAGGCAGCCGTCGTCCGTCTTCATGAGGGAGCGATTGGCGCAGGCAGCTCCCTTTTGGGCTTTGTTGCAGCCGCAAAATCGGCGCAAACTTCGATGCCGCACCGATGCAGGCGGCGACTTTTGGGGCATTCCTCGCCATGACGACAGACTTTGTCGCGGATCTTTATCAGACCTTGCAGCGGCGTCTGCGGCCCGAGGACGTCGCCGACATGATCATGACCGGCGCCAGCACACCGTTCTCGGCGGAAGAGAGCCGCGTGCTCGACGGGGCGGCCCGGCATTCCCTGAAACGGTCGGTCGATGGCTTCACCTCCATGAGCGCGGATTTCTTCCAGGCGATCCCGCCCGCCGCGCAGGTGCGGACGGCTCTTTCTCTTTTCAGCGCCGCACGCCAGCTCACGCCCGTCGAATGCACCGATATCGACGAACTCTGGACATTCGTGCAGGAGATTTCAGCCGAGATTCACAAGACGGCCCGGGCCAGCAGCTTCAAGACCGACCGGCTGAACCGGTCGGCGCGTTCCGCGCAAGGACTCGATTTCTCGCGCCGCAAATACAACAAGCTGTTCCGCTTCCTCGTCCGCTTCGAGCGCAAAATAGAAAGTTACCGCCGGCAGCTGAGCGCCGTCGACACGCAGAAGATTGCGAAGAGCAGTCTGGCTACGCGCATTTCCGAAGCCGATTTTTCGGCCTCAGAGGAAGCAGCCTGTTTCATCGCCTATTTCGTCGCGCGGCAAAACCTGCGCAGCGTGTTCACAAACACGGGCCAGGTCCGGGCTTTCGACGAGGTCGCGCAGATGCTGTTCGATCGCTTCAAGCGCCGCCCCCATGAAGCGGGCTGGCGCGCCATCGCATATGTCATGCCCGATGAAGAAGTGATCGCGGAACTTACCGACGGGGAAAAGCTCGATCTTTTCGTAAGCTGGCTCGACGTGATGGGCGAACTTGCCCGGTCGATGGAAGAGATTTGGGAGAAAAGCAAGTTCGACCGGACGACGATGATCGTCGCGCGGGGCGACGATTCCAGCACGTGGAATGCGCTGGCGGGCGCCTGGAACATGGCGAGGCAAGGCTGGCTTGGCGCGATCCACGGGCTCGGCATGGAAGACGTGCTCGATCTCGTCTGTCTCGGCAAGGCGATGCGGCTGATGGCGGCGGACGTCGCGTCGTGGCACCGCGCCGATGGCGGCGGGCTCGATCCGGACACGCTGGTCTGGGGTGAATTGCCGGCGCCGTGGCAGGTCTTTTCAGGCAGCGCCACGTGTACGCGGCGCGATGTCGAGGTTGCCTGCGCGATACACGGCGTCGATCCGGTGGGACGCCGATGGGTTGCGCCCCGATCCGGGAGACAGGCTGTGCCCTTCCGGCCGACGCCCGAGCTCGTTCACGGCGTCGCCGTTTCGCACCCGGACATTGCGGCCATGCTCCGAAAGGCGGGCTGGTTTTCGGGAAAGATGACGCGCGCCTTGCCAGAAGGCATCGACATCGCCGTCACGCGCGACCCTGCCGGGGGTGCGCTGTCGGCGCGGCCTGCGTCCACGGAGGAGACATCCGGCAACAATGTTTTGAATTGGTTCCGTCGATGGAAGAATAGCGATCCCGCATGAGTTTTGATGCTTGACCAAAACATTCGATCGGCGAAAATCGCTTGTCCTTGAAATAGCTCAGTGGCAGAGCGGCCGGCTCGATACCGGTTGGACGCAGGTTCGAACCCTGCTTTCAAGGCGCCTCGGAATAGCTCAGTGGCAGAGCGGCCGGCTCTGAACCGGTTGGACGCAGGTTCGAGCCCTGCTTCCGAGGAAACTTCTTCCGACGACGGACCTTGTTGTTCGCGCCGTTATTCGCGCGGCGGCGGGCCGGCAGGCTCCGCGGAATCATATGTCGAAGACGGCATGTTTTCGGCCGGAGCCGCAGCTGCATCCGCGGGTGCCGGCATGGCGGCTGCGGCGCTATCGGCCGCCGCGGGCGTGGTGCCGAATTGCGATCCATAGGCAGGCTCAGCCATTTGCTGAGTGTGGCATGGGCTCACCGCGTCAGCACTCTTCCCGGACTGCGCGGTGACAGCCGCCGATCCGGCTGTTCGCAACGCTTCGCCATCGCTAGCTGATTGCCCCTGGTCGCAGGGGGTCTTGGCGGCAAATTCCACCGGCTTCGTTGCAGCCTCGCCAGACGCGCCGCTCATTTTGGACGCCGTTTCCGCTTCAAACGCCTGCGCGGCGGCGGGCAGTCCGACCGGCTGGGCGGCCACACTCACGGCAGGCGCTTCGGGTTTCGCTGCGAATGGAACGCTGGTCCGGTCGCCCATTTCGCCGGTGACGATGACGGCCGCCAGCATCGCCGTTGCGAGCACGCCGCCGGCAAGCCGCCAATTTCCGGATATTGCGCGCAATCCGCCGACGAGCGATTGAAGCCCGACGCCGCTGCCGCCGCCTCTCCGGGTCGTCAGGCCGGCAAGAGCCGTCGCAAGAAGCTCCGCCGGCGGGGCTTCCAGCCTTGCATCGACCGCGTCGACAAAGGAGCCGGCGGACAGGAGCTCATGAAGTTCCGCCGGCCTCTGGACCAGCTCGGATTCCAGACGCATCCGCTCATCCGCATCGAGACTGCCGTCAAGAAATGCGGCGAGCCGGCCGGCAGGATCCCCAGTCAAAACAGCAGGCGATCCTTCACTCCGCGCCGTCGCCCAGAGCGCGGAAAAGCCGGCCAGGTCCGTCGAGACGCTGCCGTCCTCCGCGCCGTCGGGCGCGAGAGCCTGTTCCAAAAGGGCTGAAATCTTCTTGTCCAAAACCCGGATACTCCTTGGCTATCTCCTAGACGGACGCGCGCCAGGTTTTGACCGCCGCATTTTCTTCCATCGCCTCGCGGAGGTGCTTGAGCACCTTTTGTTTCAACTTGTAGACCTCCTCGACGGGCCGCTGCATCAGGCGGGCGATTTCCCGGGCCGGAATGGCGTCCGATCCGCTTAACATAATGTCGACATAGAGTTTTTCGGCATCCGTCAGACCGTCCGAAACCGTCTTCATGACCTGAAGCGCGAGCGAAAGCATCTCGTCCTGCTGCCGGTTCAGCATAATGTCCTCCGGCGAGATGTCCCCTTCGCCGATCGCCGCATCGACCAGATGGTCGGGGATGTCGGAGAGCGACACGGCACGGCGGGAACCCGCCTCCGCCACATCGGGCGCCGCGGCGCGGACACGGGCAAGCGCGGCTTCGATGTCGGCACCGCTCGGGAGCGGATCGATATGGCCGCGCAAGGCCGGCGCAAGCACATCCGGCCTGGCCGGCAGCCGCTTCCAATAGACAAGCTTGAAGACATGCTGATCGAGCGCCGACAACCTGACGATGGCGGCCGGAAGCCGCCGGCGGGAATTGAGGCTGCGAACGAGGTCGATCGCCAGCCGGTCGACGGTTTGCAGCACGAATCCGGTGAAACTGCCGGTGCCGCCATAGGCCTTGAGGCGGCGGTAGTCGTTGTCGATCAGCGACAGGCATATGTCCTGGTAAGCATCGCGGCGTGTGTCTTCATAGGTGGGACCGGGCAGCCGGCGACGGATCAGGCGGCGGATGTCGTTTTCGAAAAACCTTTCGAAGGCCGACCAGCCACGCTCCCCATCCTCCCGCAGCAGCCGCAACATGCGCGCCGCCAGCAGATCTCGCGTGGACAGGACGATGAAGGTTTGAAGGCTGCCGGACTTATATCCGCGCAGGCGTCCGAAGCCGTTGTCGCGCCAGGCCGCCATAACCTCAAGAAACGCTTCCCGCGCCGCGTCCTCGCCGCCGGACAGCAGCTTGCAGGCCGTCCAGACCGGAGCGGAAACATCCTCCAGAAGCCGCGCCGCCGCCGCCTGGTCGCCCCCCAATATGGCGGCGAGCCGGGTGCGGTCATCGACACCCACCATGTTCATCCGACGGCCACCCTCGCGCCAAAACCCGGCGTCCAGTCTAGACGCCGGAGCGCCGCGCCGCCACAGGCCAGGCGGCAGGCCGTGAGGGTAAAAATCGAAACCGTCCGTCTACCTATGCAATGGGGCAGACACCCCGTCTGGCACCGCACAATGAAAGGACAAGCACCATGAAGATCCACGCCCTTCTCGCCGTCGCCACGCTCACTCTGGGGCTCGCCGCGGGGTTCTCCGGCATCGCGCTGGCGGATGACGACAGCACGACCGACACGCAGGTGATCGGTTCGGATCCCCAGACGGGCGGAGCGACCCAGCAGGATCAGCAGACGATGGACGACATCCACGCGCAGATCGAACAGCAGAAGCAGGAACAGCAGGCGCCGCAGCAGTAGCCTTGCGGGCAGGAACAAAGGCATGCCGCGCGAAAACCGCCGGCATGTCTTTTCCGCGCGCTGCCCATTTCAGGTAAACTGGCTTCGATAGACCTTGCGAATGTGGTCAAGGCGGCGCAGAAGGCGCTCCGCCTCATCGAGGCGACCGCATTTCCTTGCCGCGCCAATGGCGCTGGCAAAAAAGTCCTTCGCGTCGCTATAGCATACGGCCGCCGAGGTGAAATTGTGCGCGTCGTACATCTCGCTGTAGGCGCGCTCGCCACGCAGGCGAAATTCGTAAAGAGCGGCCTCATCCGCGCTGGCGAACAGCCCGCGAAATTCGGCATCGAGGGACGAGACAAGCGCCTCAATGCGATGCACGTCGTTGGCCAGGCCCATCTGCCTGGCGTCCAGCAATGCATTCACGAAACGGGCGCGCGCGTCGATATAGGCTTCGACGGCAGCGTGCTCGTTTCGCGCGGCCGAAATCATCGCCGCGCGAAACGCCTCACCCAGAATTTCGTCGGCTTTTGTCAACGAACTCCCTCACTGATCGTCGCCGCTGTCGATCGGCTGACCCGGAGCGCCCGCCCCGCCGTCGGCGCCGATCGAGTGATCGCCGCATGTGTCGCAGGGCGGCACCTGCACCGGCCCGCAACTGTCCGGATCGCATCCGAGATCGACGCCGTCGGCGCGCGCAACGCCTGCGCCGAGAAACAGAACGAAACCCAACGCCAATCCGGCGGCGGCGAGGCGCGCCAGCCCGCGTCTGCGGAACATCCCGACCGAGGTCAGCGCCGGCGCTTCCATCTTTCCAGAGAACGACATGACATTCTTCCTCCAACTCCGGCGGTATTGCCGATGAAAGTTGAAGACGGACGCCGTTTCGTTTTTCGCCGCGAAATTCGCGCCTGCGTCCGTCTTTCCCGTGGAAGTCGCCGCGCCAGCGAAAGTCATCACCGACAAACGGAGCCACGGATCATGAAGACGCGCAATTCGATACTGGTGAAGGGAATGGGGCTCAGCCTTTTCGCCGCCATTCTGACTGTCACGATGGGCCTCGCAATGTCGCACGCCCGCGCCGACGAGAAGTCGAAAGACCCCGACAAGTGCGACTACAATCCCTGCGACCCGACCCCGAACGATCCTCAGCCGAACGATCCTCAGGACTGAGACGAGGACTGCGACGATGGCGATCTTGCCGCTCCGGGCGGCGATGCTCCTTTGCCTTTGCGGCACGGCCCTCAGCGCTCCGAGGCCCTCATCACAGCGCGATTGCGGCCGGATTCCTTTGCTTCATAGAGCGCCTTGTCGGCCATATCGAGGAGAGACGAAAACGGGCTGCCGCGCGCGGGTACGGTTGCGGCGGCGCCGACGCTGATGGTGAGGTGCGGACCGACAGACGAGGCCCGGTGGGGCAGTCTGAGGGCTTCGACCGCTTCGCATAGTTCCTTGCCGAATTGCAGAACATCCGCCGGCGGCGTCGCCGGCAGGATGATCACGAATTCCTCGCCGCCGAAACGAGCCGCGAGATCCGTCGATCGCCGGCAGCAACGCCCGAGGGTGCCCGCGACATTTTTCAAGACCTCGTCGCCCGCGAGATGGCCATACGTGTCATTATATTGCTTGAAGTGATCGACATCGATCATGAGCACGGCGAGCGAACTCTGCGCACGCATCGCGCGCTGCCACTCGACCTCGGCATATTCGTCGAAATAGCGCCGGTTGCTGAGACCCGTCAGGCCATCGACATTGGTGAGGCGTTGAAGCTCCCGGTAGGCGGCATCGCGTTGCAGCCGGTTCAGATAGCTTTCCGAATGGTGGCGGATGCGCGCGATGAGCTCGATCTTATCGGGCAATTTCACCAGGTAATCGCTCGCGCCCTCCCGGAATGCGGCGCTCTTCACCGTCGCCTCTTCCTTGGTGGAAAGTACAATGACCGGAACGGTGTTCAGCGTCTCATCGGCCCGATAGAGCCGCAGGAGATCGAAGCCTTCGACCCCCGGCATGACGAGATCCTGAAGGATAACCGTCGGCGCGATTTCTTTTGCCATCGCAACCGCGCCCGCGGGATCGGCACAATAGTGAAACGTCATGTCCGGCTGGTCCGCGAGCATGCGGCGAACCGCTTCACCCACCATCGCCTGATCGTCGACCAAGAGGACGCGGACCTCATAGTCAGCCGCTGGCTTTGCCATCGCCTTCGGCCGAGCATCCAGACTATCGATACTCATATTCGCCTCCTTCACCCGGCTTTCGCCGGTGAAAAAATCTTCGCCAAACTGGCCGCGATACCGTTGAGAGGCAGGATGTCGACGGCGGCCTTGGCCGCCGCCGCGGCTTTCGGCATGCCATAAACGGCGCTCGACGCTTCGTCCTGCGCGATGGTGTAGCAACCCCGGTCGCGGAGGTCCTTGAGCCCTGCCGCTCCGTCCGAACCCATTCCCGTCAGCAGGACGCCCGCCGCCTCGCCGCGCCAGAGCTTGGCGACGCTCCGGAAAAAAACATCGATCGAGGGGCGGTAAATGCTGTCGCGCGGCTCCGGCGTGTAACCGAGCCTGTCGGCCGTCTTGAACGACAAGTGATCGCCGCTTCCGGCAAGAAGCACCTGCCGGGGCGCGGGTCTGTCGCCCTCCGCCGCCAGCCGTACCGGAAAGACGGAGTGCCGGCTCAACCACTCGGCCATGCCGGCGGCGAAGCGTTCATCGACGTGTTGGACAATGATGATCGAGGCGGGAAAGTCGGGCGGCAAGGCGCCCAGAACGGCGCCGAGCGCGGCGGGGCCGCCGGCGGAAGCGCCGATGGCGACGAGAGGCGGCATTGCCCCAGCCGAGAGGGTGCGGGCATTCTCGCGACCGCGTATGCCGTTGCCCTTCAGGCGGTTCACCATGTCGATTTTCGCAAGCAGAGGCGCGGCGCCTGCATGCGGATCGGCAGGGTCAAGCGTTGGCGTATTCACCGCATCAAGCGCACCATAGCCCATAGCATCGAATATGCGCGGCGTATCCGCCTCGACGCAGGCCGTAACGATCAGAACAGCGCAGGGGCTGCTCTCCATGATCCGGCGCGTCGCTTCGACGCCGTCCATGTCCGGCATGACGATGTCCATCAGCACCAGGTCGGGCGTATCGGCCGCGCAGAGCGCGACGGCCTCGAAGCCTGTGCGCGCTACCCAGGCCACCCGATGTTCCGGCACCAAGGCCACGACATGACGCAGAGCCTCCACAGCCATAGGCAAATCGTTGACGATACCGATCTTCATGATTGTGGCTCACCTATGAGATCGGCGACCGCCTGCAGCAATGTGTCGTCGTGGAAACTGCTTTTGGCGAGATAGTAGTCGGCGCCGGCTTCGAGCCCGCGCGTGCGATCCTCTTCCCGGTCCTTGTAGGATACGATCATGACGGGCAGGTTCTTGAGGCGCGGCTCCTGCCGGATAAGCGAGACGAGTTCAATACCGTTCATGCGAGGCATGTCGACATCGGTGACGACGAGATCGAAATGGCCGTTACGGACCGCGTTCCAGCCGTCCATGCCGTCGATGGAGACCTCAACCTCATAGCCGCGATGATCGAGAAGCTTGCGTTCGAGTTCTCTCACCGTCAGCGAATCGTCCACGACAAGCACGCGTTTCCGCGGCCTCAGAACCGCT
>DASVNC010000178.1:0-6249 GCA_036384055.1 Parvibaculum sp. | reverse complement strand
TCGCTCTTTGCGAGATGACGGTAGCTCAGCTTCTGGCCGACATAGCCGGAGCCCGGCTCGTTCAGCGAGTCGAAGCCGATGACGTTCGGCAGATCGCGGATGCGCAACGCGACGGCCTCCATCGCGCCCAGATAGTGGATTTGCAGATAATCCTGCACGTTCATGCCGTCGATCTTGAAGTCGGGGCAGAACGTATTGCCGGCGAAGAAGAACGTCCACATCAGGGCGTTGGCGGGATAACGGTAGTTCTGCGACCAGGTCATGGTCGGATAATTTTCTTCCTGCCGACCGCCGCGCGCGAAGTCGTATTTGTATTGCATGACGTGGGCGGCGCCGGCGGCGTGGAACTTCGTGAAGTCGAGACCGACCGCCTCGAAGAGCCAGGCCGGCGCGCCGTCGCCACCTGTCATGCGGCTCCAGACGTCCTGATGAAAATCGACGAAAACATAAAGGCCGTAATCGGCGGCCATGCGGCAGAGCGCGGCGAAATAGTCGAGATAGGCTTCATCGTATTGGCGCGGGCCGGCATGTTCGACCGCCTCCCAAGTCGTCAGCAGGCGGAGGCAGTTGAAGCCCCAGGCCTTCAGCCGCTCGAAATGTTCATGCGCCTCTTCCAGCGGAAAGGGGCGACCGATGAAGGAGACCGTGCGGTGATCGGAGAAGTCCGTAGGCAGATTGGTGTGGCCGTTCGGCGTAAAGGGCATCTTGCAATCGCCGCCGAGGTTGACGCCGCGCAGGATGCGCGCATTCCCCTCCGCATCCCTGAACCATTCCCCATCGATTCTCAATCTCGGCAGCGCCATTGGCATCCTCCCCCGTTTTTCGTTGGGGAAAGCATAGCGGCCCCGAAATGGATTTGCACATGGAAGCACTGCAACGCCCCATCCGACCGTGGGCAGCGAATTGACTATTGCCGGGCTGGCGCCCGCCGAGGGCGTGGAGCGATCGGCTGGCGGCGCGACGGCAACGGCGTTACGCTTGTCTGACCGCACGCGCCCGGCGAAACACCGGCGCTCTCCTTTTCCATTTCGCCGGTGCCCGCATGAACATGACGCATGGTCTTCCCGCCCTTCCCGCCCAACCGGCGGGCACGCCGTGGCCGACAAAAAGCTGGGCGGAAGGTGACATTCCGAAAAACGCCGACAAAGCCAGACTGATGCGGCTTGTCGATCATGCCTTCCAGCCGCAAGCGCCTGCCGATCTTGGCGAAACGCACGCGCTCGTCATCGTGCAGCATGGGCGGCTTATCCATGAGCGCTACTGGACAGGCTTCGGCCCGGATGCGACCTGCCCCTCATGGTCGAAAGCAAAGAGCATCACGCAGGCCCTTGCCGGCATACTTGTCGGCGACGGCAAGCTCGACGTGATGAAGCCCGCCGATGTTCCAGAATGGCGCGAGACGCCGGGCGATCCGCGCGCGGCGATCACGCTCGATCTGCTGCTGCGCATGTCGAGCGGGCTGCGCTTCGTCGAGGACTATGTGCCCGATCATCCGTCCGACGTCATCGAGATGCTGTGGGGCAAGGGCAAGGAGGATGTGGCGCATTTCGCGGCCTCCTTCCCGCTCGAGCACAAGCCCGGCAGTTTCTATTCCTATTCGAGCGGCACCACCAACATCGTCAGCCGATGTCTCGCCCGGGCGCTCGGCGCTTCGGGCGCCGGCTTCGAGCGCTTCATGCGCGAACGCCTCTTCGATCCCATCGGCATGACGAGCGCCGATCCCAAATTCGACGCGGCGGGCACCTTTATCGGCTCGTCATTCTGCTTTGCGACGCCGCGCGATTTCGCCCGCTTCGGACTTCTCTATCTGCGCGACGGCGTCTGGGACGGGCGGCGGATTCTGCCGAAGGGCTGGGTCGACTATGCCCGCACGCCGACCTGGCAGCAGCCGACGGAAGACGGGCCCTACGGCGCGCATTGGTGGCTTGGCCTCGGCGGGCCCGGCTCATTTTCGGCCGTCGGCTACGACGGGCAGTACACGCTCGCCATCCCCGATCTCGACATGGTGATCGTCCGCCACGGAAAAACGCCTGCCGCCATGAAGAACAACGTCAAAGCCTGGCTGCGCGACATCGCCGATTGTTTCCGCACAGGCAGGGAGTAGACTTCCTGCCGTCCTGACAGGGAGACGGCCCATTTCATGGGAAGCATCGTCCGGTTTCCGAGCGACCTCGTCACCGATCACGACCGCCGCCGGCTGCGGGCCGCGGCGGAAGGCACGCCTTTCGATCTCGAGTTCCGGAAAAACGAACAGGATGTGCTCGCGCCCTATCTTGTGCGCTGCGGCCATATGAGGCCAAGCTACCGCCTGCGAAAAACGGGCGAGGGATGGGAAGCGATAGAGCTCGGACCCGACAGGAGCGGCCTCGTCGCCGCGCGGGCACGGCGGCCGGAAGACCTGCTCCGCGAGCTCGGCGCCCGTCCCGCGCCGTGACCCGACAACGAACATAAGAACGAACCGACAGGGAGAAGAGCCATGAACGTCATCACCAAGATCGCCAGGCCGGAAGACATGGGGCTCAGCTCCGCGCGGCTCGCCGCCATTCCGAAATTCATGGGCTCCTATGTCGACCGCGGCAAGCTCGCCGGCCTGTCGACGCTGGTCGCGCGCCACGGCGAGATCGTCCATTTCGAGAGCATCGGCCAGCGCGACCGCGAGTTGAAGCTGCCGATGGAGCGGGACTCGATCTTCCGCATCTATTCGATGTCGAAGCCGATCACCAGCATCGCGCTGATGATGCTGTTCGAGGAAGGCCACTTCCAGCTCAACCACGAGGTCTTCCGCTACATCCCCGAATTCAAGAAACTCCGCGTCTGGGCCGGCGGCACCAATGCCCAATGGGCGACGAAGGAACCGTCGCGGCCGATGACGATCCGCGATCTGCTCACCCATACGTCGGGCCTCACCTACGGCTTCATGAACCAGCATCCGATCGACCGCATGTATCGCCATGCCGGCATTGGCGGCGTGGCGACGCACGGCATGACGCTGAAGGAAATGGTGGCGAAGCTCGCCGATATTCCGCTGCTCTTTTCGCCGGGCGAGCATTGGAACTATTCGGTTGCGACGGACGTCTGCGGATATCTCGTCGAAGTGCTGTCAGGCATCCCGCTCGACGAGTTCCTCCAGTCGCGCATCTTCGGGCCGCTCGGCATGGTCGATACCGGCTTTTTCGTGCCGCAGGACAAGCTCAACCGCTTCACGGCGAATTACGAGAAAAATCCGGAAACCCGTGAGACGCGCCTGATCGACAAGAGCGATGCGTCCAGCACCTATGCGAAGCCGAGCCCATTCCTCTCGGGCGGCGGCGGCCTCGTCTCGACGATGACGGACTACTGGCGTTTCTGCCAGATGCTGCTCAACGGCGGCGAACTGGAGGGCGTGCGGCTCGTCTCGCGCAAGACCATCGAGTTCATGACGTCGAACCACCTGCCCGGCGGCCGGACGATGAAAGAGATGAGCCTGTCGAGCTTCGGCGAACTTGCGGCCGACGGCGCGGGCTTCGGCCTCGGCTTCCAGGTGATCCTCGACCCGGCGGAAGCGCAGTCCATCGGTTCGCCCGGCAACTTCTCCTGGGGCGGCGCGGCATCCACCTATTTCTGGATCGATCCGGAAGAAGACCTGATCGCCATTCTGATGACGCAGCTGATGCCGTCCTCGACCTATCCGCTGCGCCCGCAGCTTCAGCAGCTCGTCTATGCCGCGCTGGAGGATTGACCGGCGTCGTGGGCCTTCACCCTTCGAGACGGGCCTTCGGCCCTCCTCAGGATGAGGAACAAATTCAGAAGGTCCTCATCCTGAGGAGGCGCGTTAGCGCCGTCTCGAAGGATAGCGGGATGTTGACCGGCGCAATCAACATGCGGCGCGACGGCAACGGCCCCTCCTAAACGTCGTGGCCCGGCTTGACCGGGCTATCCACGTCTTTCTTTATGGGGCCCCTCAAGCGAAGACGCGGATGCGCGGATCGGGTCCGCGCATGACAAGAACATCATGCCCCTCTGGATTCCCCTCACCATCGCCGCGGCGTTCCTGCAGAACCTGCGCTCGACATTTCAGAAGCAGTTGACGGGCAATCTCAGTGCGATTGCGGCGACCTATGTGCGCTTCTCTTTCGGGCTGCCGGTCGCCGTCGTTTATATCGGGGCGCTACACGAAGCAGGTGGGCTCGACTTCCCGGCGCCGAACGGCATGTTTCTGCTTTATTGCGCCATCGGCGGCATCGCGCAGATCGCCGGCACGGCACTCCTCGTCGCGCTTTTCGCCTACCGGAATTTCGCCGTCGGCACGACCTATTCGAAGACCGAGACCGTGCAGGCCGCCATTTTCGGCATCGTCGTCCTTGGCGACCATCCGAGCCTCGGCGCGGGCGCGGCGATCCTCGTCAGTCTTTCGGGCGTCATCGCGATCTCGATGGCGAAGTCGCATCTGACGCTGGCGAACTTCGCACGCTCGCTCAGCGAACGGCCGACGCTGATGGGGTTGGGCACGGGCGCCGGCTTCGGCATTTCCGCCGTCTGTTACCGCGCGGCGTCGCTTTCGCTCGGGCGGCCCGACTTCCTGATGCCGGCCGCCTTCACGCTGGTCACGGTGCTGGTGCTGCAAACCGTCGTGATGACGATATGGCTCGCCATCCGCGAGCCCTCGCAGCTGGCGGCGACGGCGTGCAACTGGAAGGTCAGCTCGCTCGTCGGCATTTCGGGCGCGCTGGCGTCGGCCGGCTGGTTCACGGCGATGACGATCGAGAACGCGGCCTATGTGCGCGCGCTCGGCCAGATCGAGCTGGTCTTCACCTTCGCCTCCTCGCATTTTCTCTTCCGCGAGAAAACCGAGCGGCTCGAACTCGTCGGCATTGCGCTGGTGGTCGCCGGCTTGCTGATCCTGCTATTCGCACGCTAGGCCGCCGGCCGGTCGCCTGCCACCGTCGTGCGGTGCATGACGCGCAGATGCCCGTCATAGCCGCCGTCGGCGAAATGCAGCGTGCAACGGTTGTCCCACATGGTCAGCATGTTCTCGCGCCATTTGTGGCGATAGACGAATTCGTCCTTCGTCATATGCGCATAGAGGAAACCGAGAATGGCGGCGGATTCTTCCGGCCTCATGCCTTCGATGCCGACGGTATAGACCGGGCTCACGTAGAGCGCCTTGCGGCCCGTCACCGGATGCCGGCGCACCAGCGGATGGGGGAATGTCTTGTCGGCTTCCGGGCTGACGATGATCTGCATCGTGCGGTCGCCCTTTTGCGCCTGCTCCTGCGCGAAGAGGCCCTTGGTGCCGTAGGGCAGCGCGGCGGAATGAACCGCGACGAGGCCGGACAGCATGCGCTGCATGGCGGGCGAGAGCGCGTCATAGGCGCGTGTGCAATCGGCATAGAGCGTGTCGCCGCCGACGGGCGGCGTCACCTTGGAATGGAGAAGCGTGGCAGCAGGCGGCTCTTCCTGAAAGCTCCAGTCGGAGTGCCAGCCGGCGCCGAAGTTGCGCGCTTTCTCATCCGGCTCGCGGCGGAGCTCCAGAATATGCGGGCGGCCTTCCATCGGCTTGATGAAGGGGTCGAAACCGAAGGGGCCGATCTGAAGCGTGAAGGCCTCAAGCTCGTCATGCGTCAGCGGCTGATCGGGAAACCAGACGACGGCATGATCCGCCCAGGCCTGCTTCACCGCTGCCAGTTGATCGGGCGGCAAGGGCTTTGAAATATCGAGGCCGCTGATTTCGGCGCCGAAGCCCGAGGGGTTCGGTCTCACGCGGATCGCTTCCGGTTTCAGAGCCGTTTGAGACATGGTTCCCTCCGCTTTCCCCAGCCTATTTTTTCAGTTCAGGGGCCCGCCCGCGATGGTGGCGCGGTGCATCCGCCGGTGATGCCCATGATAATCGTTGGCCGCATAATGCCACGTCGCGCGATTTTCTGCCTTCCCCAGCGTTCCGCTACGTCACCCGGGCGCTTGAAATCCCGCAAGATCAGGCCCATTTTCCGGGCAGGGACAAGCAAGGGGATGTTCAGCAGTGAACAGCGAAACGGGCGCGAATATCGGCGGAGCGGGATGGGACGCTTTCCGCATTTTTCTCGCCGTGGCGGAAACGCAGAGTCTCTCGGCCGCGGGCCGCAAGCTCGGCCTCAGCCACGCCACCGTCGGCCGCCATGTGGCGGCGCTTGAAAAGCAGCTCGGCGCCAAACTCTTCATCCGCGAGCCGGTCGGCTATGCGCTCACCGCCGCCGGCGAGCGGCTGCGCGCCGAGGTCGAGCCGATGGCGAC